>JAQGOT010000129.1 GCA_028293465.1 Pedosphaera sp.
CAGGGACAAAGCGGCAGCAGACCCCAGCCGAAAATGATTACCGCAAAAAAGGCGGGTATCATGAGCGGCACGAACATCAGCACATAACAAATCGAGATCCCCAGAGCGAAGGCATTGGCCAGTCCGAGCTTTCCGCGACGGGCAACCTTGTTCTCCCGCACGCTAATCCAAGCGGCTAAATTAGCCAGCGGAACGAAAGCGACCACGAGCACATGCCAGATTGTCGGCAGAGGATCAAAAAACATCGAGGCGCACATGCGCGTGATCAATTCGATGAGGAGCGTGATGATCGGAAAAATGGTGCCAAGGAGGAGGACGGTATAACCCGGCTGCTTTCGCTTCGGTTTCTGTGGCATACTAACCGGAGCAACGTCCGCCGGTAACAGCGGTTTCCCCTTCGGCAGCGGTGGTTCGCCGAGGCGGGCGAGGATGCGGCGCACGTCGTCTTCAGTGACGATTCGCAGTTGGGCTGCCTGCACTTCGGTATCCACGTGGCGCTGGAGGTCATCGATGACTTCCGCCGGGTCGGCGCCGGAACCCGTGAGTGATTCCCTGACCCGCGCGCAGTAGCGTTCCAATTCGGTTTTCGCTGAATTTGTCCAGTCCGTCATATTATGTTCCCTTCCTCCTCAATTTCCTGGCGCCATCGTTCAAGGCCTCCAGGTAGTCGTTCATGATTGCCATTGTTTTCATCCCCTCCTTGGTGAGGGCATAATATTTTCGGGCCGGTCCTTCTGATGATTCCTCCAATCGCGAACTGATCAACCCCTGCACCCGCAGCCGCGACAGCAGCGGGTAAAGTGTTCCTTCCGTCACGCCCATGCCTTGGATCTCGACCAAAGTTTTGACCAACTCATACCCATAGCGCTCCTTCTCCGCCAGCGCGTTGAGGATGCACAATTCCAGCAGGCCTTTGCGCACCTGCACCGTCCAGTTGTCAAAAAAATCGTTCACACGCGGAACAAATTGCAGTCACTACCTTGTAATGCATAATACTTGGCACTGCATTGTTCAAGAACTTTCTTTGCGTCGATTCTATAAGTCGGAGTATCGCTTACATTGCCCTTCAGCATTGCAACGCATTGCCCTTGCTGGCAGGCTTGTGGCATGAGTCATCTCGCCCGCGCGCGTGAAGTGTTTGACGTGGAACTGGCGGCCCTCAAAGGCGTCCGAGCCCAGCTCGACGAGTCTTTTGACCGGGCGGTCGAGCTGGTGGTTGATACCCTGGGCCGACGGGGCAAAATCATCGTGGTGGGCATCGGCAAGTCTGGGAACATCGGGCGCAAGATCGCCGCGACGCTGACCAGCACGGGTTCGACGAGCGTGGTGCTGAACAGCGTGGATGCGCTGCACGGGGACCTGGGCATTGTGAATGATGGCGACCTGATTCTCGCGTTGAGCTACTCCGGGGAATCGGAGGAATTGCTCAACCTGATGCCGGCGTTGAAACGGTTTTCCGTGAAGATCATTTCGATCACGGGGATGATCAAGTCTTCGCTGGCCCGTTTCAGCGACGTGAGCCTCAGCGTCAAAGTGGCGCGCGAAGCCTGCCCGTTCAATCTGGCGCCCACCTCGAGCACCACCGCCACGCTGGTGATGGGCGATGCGCTGGCCATGGCGGTGTTGCAGGCGCGCGGGTTCAAGGAACAGGATTTTGCGCGGCGGCATCCGGCGGGAGCGATCGGCCGCGCGATGTTGCTCAAGGTGGGCAACATCATGCGCACAGGGGCACGCAACGCCATCGCCCGTGAAACCATCACAATCAAGGAAGCGATCTTGCTAATGACGCGCGCCAAATCCGGCAGCCTAAGTGTGGTGAATCCGCGCGGCAAGCTGGTGGGGGTTTTCACCGACGGCGATCTGCGCCGCAACATGGCGTTGGACGGCGACCTCCTTTCCCAAACGCTCAAGCGGTTTATGACCCGCAACCCGATTTGCATCGGCGAAGAGGCGCTGGCGGCGGAGGCCCTCAAGATTTTCGATCAACGGAACATCGACGATCTCATCGTGGTGAATGCGAAGCATGAGCCGGTGGGGTTGATTGATTCGCAGGATTTGCCGAAACTCAAAATCATGTAACCATGCGCAAACAATTTATCACCACCGCCTGCCTGATCGGCTTGACCGCCTTCACCATGAAGATGACCGCTGCCAGCACGAACGAACAGATCCTTCAGCCCAAAACGTTCACGCTGTCCGCCGGAACAAAAATCAATTATCTTTTGTTTCTGCCGGCGGACTACCGTTCTGGTTCCACCAATCAATGGCCGCTCATCCTTTTCCTCCACGGCGCCGGCGAGCGCGGCTCGAATGTCTGGAAGGCCGTCACTCACGGCCCGTCCAAGTACATTGCCGACCATCCCGACTTTCCTTTCATCCTCGTCGTTCCCCAGTGTCCCGAGAAGGAACGGTGGTCCAATGAACGGCTGCTTGGTTTGCTGGATGAAGTCACCCGGAACTGTCAGGTGGATGCCACGCGCGTTTATCTGACCGGTTTGAGCATGGGCGGATATGGCACCTGGAATTTGGGAACCACTTATCCGGAAAAATTTGCGGCCATCGCGCCGATGTGCGGCGGCGGCGAAGCGATCTCGGTGCTGTTGACCAGCTACGACGGTCGCTCCGCGGAAATCAAGTCACTGCCCGTCTGGGCATTCCACGGCGCGAAGGATCCCGTGGTGCCGATCGCTGAATCCGAGCGCATGGTCAAGATCATGAAAGATATCGGGTGCAAGGAAGTGGAATTCACGGTGTATCCGGAAGCCCAGCACAATTGCTGGACTGAGAGCTACAACAATCCCAAGCTCTACGAGTGGTTTCTGAAGCACCAGCGCCAGCCGGCAAAATAGCCGTTATGGTCGTTCGTTCCCCAGCGAATGTTTACCGGCCGCTCCCGGGCAGTCAGCCAGTCAGTGACCAGGTGAAAGGCCTGCCAGCAAAAGCCGAGCGATCTGCCCGATGAACCAGGGCGACGGAAGCCGTCGTCCTGGGAGTGCGCACGTCCCCGGGCGCAGCAAACCACGCCGGTCCAGTGCGATGGAACGAATCCGAACCCTCTGCCCCTGTCACGTTGCTGCGCCCGGGGACGTGCGCACTCCGCCCAAGCCTCCGAAGGGGGCGACCAAAATCCTGACCGTGCAATTTATTCCGGCGATCTGTCGAACCTCAGCCAGGGTTGCTTCGCCGACTCCGTTTCGATCCGCTTCAACGCCCATTCGAAGCTGGCGCCTGAGGATGCCGCGTTGGGAGCTCCGCTTTTAGAATCCGTGTCGTCTTCGGGAATTCGCAGACCGTACCTTCTTTTAAACGTGGCCTCCTCTGTCTCCAACTCTGTCGCGAGATATCCGATTCCCTTTGGATGTGCCTGACCGGATTCCCTCTCCTGCTTGATGATTTCCAGCAGCGCGGGAATCGCCGACTTGGCGGTTTCTCCAAAGCAACCCAGAGCTTCAGCAGCCGCGCACCGGGTCCGCTGGTCTGGCAGAGCGAGGCATTCCGTAAGTCGCGGCACCACGGTCTCCGGGCTCTTGCAAATTATTCCGAGTGAGAAGATGGCCAACACTCGCACCCGCTCATCCTTGTCCCCGATCAGTGCCAGCACCTCTGGCACTACTGTTGCGTCACGGACTTCGCGCTGGAAGCTCTTCATGACCAGCCCGAACTGCGTGTGATTTGGGGAAGGCTCCTCAGCAAAGCCCTTCATAATGTGCGCCATCCCATCTGCTCCAAGTATTTCGCGTAATGCGGAGGCAGCGGAACTGCACTTTTGCGGATCGCTCACCATGATCTCAGACAGCTTGGGCACTGCGGCCATAGCCTGGCTTTTGTAGTGAGCCACAAACCCGATGCAGGCCGATTGAACAAACCCGTCCTGGTCGGCCAATCCTTCCAACAGGACGGGCATCACCTCGGCCATGTGGTTCGTCCCAAAGCGTGCCAACGCGGCCAGCGAATAACGGCGCATCGCTGCATCTCCGCTGTGAAACTTCTCAATGAGCACAGGCAAAACGAGCTCAGGCTGGTTCTGGCCTGCAGAGCCCAACGTCCGAAACGCACCAAGCCTCACCTCCGGAATTGTATCCTCAAGGGCCGCGATGATGACCGGCAATGCCGGTTCCGCATTCGTTCCCAAAGCCGACAACGGCGGCAATACCGCCGCACGCACCCTCCAGTCCAGATTGGTCAACCCACCGATCAATGCCGGCACTCCCTCCCGACCAATTCCTGCCAGCGCCTCCCCCGCGTCAGAGCTCAGTTCCGGGTCGTTCAACATTTCGCTCAACTCAGGCACCGCGCCTCGCGCCTCTGGGCCAAGAATTCTGAAGGCCAGGACCGCTTTGCGCCTTGCATCCTCCGCGTAGTTAAATCGAAACTGAACCACCGACTGCTTATATGCCAACTCTTCCAGTTTCAATTTCAACCGGGAGTCCCGGGACTGGAGCCTCCGTAAAATCCACGGCAGGCCGGCGGGGCCGATTTTCCGTAACGCCTCCCCCTCCTCCGTCCGCACCGTCTCTCCCTCCTCCATGTTGGTTGAATTCAACCGATCAAGCCATTGGCTGATTCTTTTTCCTTGGTAGCGCGGCTCGCGCCAATGTGCGAGGTAAGGCACCGCCATCGCGACCAGAAACGTCAGCACCAAGACCCAGATGATGCCTCTGCGCCACATCATCTCACCCCCGCCTGCTTCGCCGCCTCGGGGTCAATTTGCTGCAAGGCCGACTCGAAGCTGAGGAACGGAATGAATTCGGCCGAGCTCGCGCTTCTCTGAAACATGGGTAAATTATACCCCTTCACCGGCGGCTTGCCGTCCGAGCCCCGCCCGGCTCCCCGCGCTTTTAGCAGGTTTTCTTTCGTCACCAATTCCAAAAGCACCGGAACGGCATCCTTGGCTTCATTACCAAACGAAGCAAGGGTGGTGGCGGCGGCGAGCTGAGTGTCGTCATCCTCCGCTGCGAGACTTTCGATGAGCCGAGGGACGGCCAAGCCTGATTTCCGGCGAATCTTCCCCAGCGTATAAATGGCCGTCAAACGGACTTGCGAGTCCTCCGCCTTCATGAACCCAATGAGGGTCGGCACCGCGGCTTCGGCGTCCCCACCAAAGTCGGCCAGCAGGCTGATCATCCGCGCTTGCGCCATGGGCGACCGGCCTGCCAAGGCCTGGCAAATGGGCAATACCGCCTCCGCACCGATGATTTCTTTCAAGGTCCGGGCAATGGCGCCACCGCCCCTCGCCTTCGTATCTTGAAGGAGTTCCATTAATTTCGGCACGGCCGGCCTGGCGTCCGCCTTAAACCGGCCTAATGCGATGGCGGCGCTGAAACGGATGCGGGGATCCAAATCTTCGAGTCCTTTCATCAATGCCGGAACCACGAGCGCCGGTTGGTTTTTCCCCAAGGATGACAGCGCGAGTATAATGGAACCGCGCGCCGTTGAATCCCCGGTTTGCAAGCTGCCGATGAGCACCGGCACGGTGAGATCAGGCCGGTTTTCGCCGACCTGGATGACGGCTTCGAGCGCGGCGTGCCACACTCCGGGATTGGCATCCGGCAGCGCAGCGATGATCGCAGGCAACTGGGGTTCGGCGTTGGTGCCCAGGCTCGACAAGCCCAGCAAGGCCGCCGAACGGGCCACCGGGCTTTGATTGGTCAAAGCCTGGACCAAGGTCGGGAGAGCGTCGGGACCGATCCCCGCCAACGCTTGAACTGCGAAGCTGGCGATGGGCGGGTCAGTCAGCATCGCAGTCAGCGCAGGAATGGCGGCTTTCGCCTGCGGTCCGAGAATCTGGATGGCTTGAACACCATGGGACCATTCCTCGTTGGCATGGTTGAATTGCAGCTCGATCCAAGGTTGTTGATCAGCCCATTTCTCGAGTTTGGTTTTGAAGTTAGAATCCCTGGCGCCGAACTTGGGCAGAATCCACGGCACCGCGTCGGGCCCGATACACTTGAGCGCCGCCCGGGCCTCGCGTTCCTGTCCGGATACCCGTAACTGCCGGAGCCAGAAGGTGACTTTTTTCCCTTCGTAGCCCGGTTCACGCCAATGCAGCAGGGAGGGCGAAACGGCGATCAACAAGAAAGCCGCCAAAACGCCCAAGGCAATGCCATTACGCCGCCGTTTCTCCACCACGGTAGTGTCACCCACCCGTCGCGGGATGCCAGAAGATTTTGTGTGACAATCGCCGGGGCGCATCCGGACAGCGCCTCAGGGCAGGGGGCTGAAGTTCGGGAGGTCGGGCGCTTTTCCGTTCCAACGAACATACCTCAATGCTCCGCGGCCTGAGGCAGTGTGGGGAACGCTCGCCCTCTCCCCGAGGAGAGGCTGAATCGACTACCGCTTGGGGAAGGGTTTGGATCGCGGTTGCAGTCCCCCGCTCCGATTCGTCCGGGTGGGGGTGGGTAACAGGTCAGGGCGGGTTTCGAGCGGTCCAAGCAGATCGGAATGCTCTTCCGTTGAAGCGGCGTGAAGCGCCGCGCTCCTTGGGCAGGGCTCGGAGGCGTCCTTCCAGCGCAGCTTGCAATCCCCACCCTGGTCGTGCCGGGAACTAGTCGATTAGAACCAAGGGCGCTTGTTGATCACGTAGGTGTTCACGAAGTCCTCATCGGATTTGGTGAGATAGAGGATGCCCTCAATGAAACCGATGAGATGGGTGATAATGCCGCCGAGGCCACAGGTCAAAACGGTCACGAGGAGCATGGTAAGGCCGGCACCTGTGTAGCCGAGAATGAACTTATGGACGCCGAGCGAACCGAGGAGAATCGCGCAGATGCCGGCCGCAATCTTGTTGCCAGCCCGGGGATCATAATAACCAACGCGCGCCAGGCTCGCACCGCAATTAGTGCAGACGACGGCGGGCGGCGTTGGCTTGCCGCAGTTCTGGCAGCAGGCCGTTCCAGCCCGCGGGTCAAGCCCACATTTTGGGCACGCAATGGCACGGTCATCCAATTGGTTGCCACAGTTTCGACAATACATAATCGCCCTTTCGTTGCCGGTCAGGTCGGGTATGTTTCTGAGGCGGTCTTCGCCACCGGTCATTAAGCATAGCACAGGTTTGCGTGAAGCGCCGGGTGACTTCGCCAAGCTGGTGGCCGGATCACCGCGAGCATTGAATTACTCCTGCGGGATGGATGCTTGAGTTTCTGATTTCCAAACCGGCTTATTCCTGCTTTCGTTCCCAAGCGATCCGATCACTTACTGAATTCGTTTACGTCGATGAATCGTTTAACACGCAGTTTGCGAGCCACGTGGCTGGGCATGGTGACGAACACCGTGCTGGCCGCGGGCAAGCTTGCCGCCGGCATCCTGGGGCATTCGCATGCCTTGATCGCGGACGCGGTGGAATCGCTGGCGGATATTTTCAGCTCGATTGTCGTCTGGCGCGGGTTGGTGGTGGCGGAGGAACCGGCGGACGAGGACCATCCTTATGGTCATGGAAAGGCGGAACCGATTGCCTCGGCGATCGTCTCCACGATGCTGCTGCTGGCGGCGGTGGGCATCGCCCTCCATTCGATCCAGCAGATCCTCGGGCCGGCGCATCCGGGCCCGCAGCCATTTACGCTCCTAGTGTTGGTAGCCGTGATCATCATCAAGGAATCGCTTTTCCGATTTGTGGCAAGCGAGGCCAAGTCCGTTGAGAGCATCGCGGTGCACACGGACGCCTGGCATCATCGCAGCGATGTCATCACCTCGTTGGCGGCGTTCACGGGCATCACCATCGCGCTGATTGGCGGCAAACGCTATTCATCGGCCGATGACGTGGCGGCCGTGGTGGCGGCGGGGATCATCGCCTGGAACGGCTGGCGGTTGTTGCGGCCCGCACTGAATGAATTGATGGATGCTGCGCCCAGCGCGGAGGTGGTGGAGTTGATTCGCCGCACGGCGGGTTCCATTTCCGGCGTGCAGGAGGTTGAGAAGTGCATGGTGCGCAAGACGGGACCGCGCTATTACGTGGACATGCACGTGGAGGTGGACCCGGAAATGAGTGTCCAACAAGGGCACCGGATTGCCCATGAAGTGAAGGACAAGGTGCGCGAGACAGTCCCCGCCGTGCGGGATGTGCTGGTGCACATCGAGCCGAACCGCAGGAGGAGGGATTGAGGAAAGAAGAGCTGGCGAGGGAGAAATTGAGGTCATCGACATGTCCCCTGCCCAACCGGGGTTTGTGTCGCTCCTCCGGAGCTTGGGAATCTCACTCAACAGCCAGCGATGGAGGCGTCCCTTTCGCGAGCAATAACACGCTTGCCGGAGAAATGAAACATTCTCGACAAAGCAAGACGCCAAGCGTAATTTTGGCGCGTGGACGGAAATGCGATCAATGCATGAAAGAATTTCTAATTGGGGTGGATGCTGGCAGGTTTACCGTCGCAGTTCACGTCGCAGGGCGGCGGTAAGTCGGCTTTGGAGGTTAGGCTGAAAATTTCTCCTATGCAGAAATGTTCTTACTGTGGCAGCGCGAATAAGGATGACGTTGATTCGTGCTCCGAGTGTGGCACCGATTTAAGCGAGCCCGAGACACCCATTATTTTGCCGACGCCGCACCGCGCGATGAGTGGCTTCCTACAATCGATTTGGGAGCATTTCGCCGTAAAACGGCGGCAGTTCTACGTCGCTGGATTTTTGATCGGGGCTCTCGGCGGACTGGTTGGAACCATGCGCCATGCCGGACATGGATTTTCTTGGGCGTGCTTGCCAGCAGGCGGCGCTATGGGAGTAGGTGCCGTATGGTTACTTTCATTTGCCGAGAAACTTCAAGGCCGCATTGATCGTGAGCGAGCGAAGGGTAATCCTGCCCTCCTGCAACAGGCAGTCTTCGTTGTTCTGGGGTTAATCTCGCTAATTGTTGTCACGTTGCTCGTTGGTGCAGTGTGCGTATACTTGCTTTAATTGCGAGCCTACACCACTTTTCAGGCGCCTGTGTAGAATTCTGTTGGGCCTTGGTTTAGGGTGGGAGCATGCGAGGTTATCCTGTTGAATTACGAGAGCGGGTCCTCCGGGCCGTGGAGCACCGGGAGGACAGCATTGAGCGGGTCGCCAACACCTTCACGGTGAGTCCGGCTTTCATTTATAAGCTGTTACGCCAGCAGGAGGAGACGGGCAGCGTGGCTCCCAAGGCGCATGGCGGGGGTTCCGCCCCCAGCCTGGAGGCACCCAAACTGGAGCAACTGCGCCGACTGGTCCGGGCGCAGCCCGACGCCACCCTGGAGGAGTTGCGGCACCGGCTCCGGCAACGGGCCCGGGTGGAGCCGAGTCTGCCCACGGTCTGTCGGGCGCTGCGGAAGCTGGGCTTGCGGCGCAAGAAAAAGCGGTGCCTCGCCCAGACACGGGACCCCAAGCAGCGCGAGGAGTTTCTGCAAAAGGTCCAGAAGCTGGATCCCCGGAAGTTGATCTTCATCGATGAAATGGGGACCAACCTCAATCTGAGCCGGCGCTATGCGCGGGCGCCCGGAGCCGGGCGGATCGAGGAGGCGTTGCCGCGCAACACCCCCGCCAACGTGTCGGTCGCCGGCGCGTTGGGCGCCGGCAAACTCCTGGCGGCCTGCTGCCTGGAAGGGGCTTTTGATGGCGCAGCCTTTGTGGCGTTCATCGAGCAAATGATCGTCCCCCAGTTGCAGCCCGGAGACACGGTCCTGATGGACAATGTATCGACCCATCAGTCGGCCAGGGTGGAGGCCGCCATCACGTCGGCGGGCGCCCAACGGTTGCACTTGCCGGTTTATTCACCGGACTTGACCCCGATTGAACCCTGTTGGTCCAAGGTCAAAGGCTGCTTGCGCGAAGCAAAGGCCCGCACGGTGGCGGCGCTCGATCGGGCGATTGGCTCAGCGATGAAACAAGTCCGGGCCGAGGTCATTCGCGGTTGGTTCAGCCACTCCGGGTACCACCTCGCACCCGGCTGAAATCTGGTGTAAGACGGGCGCCTCTGGTCCTATCGTGGCACCGCTATGAGCGACTACAAGCCGAACTCTTTTGAAGAAGCGAACCAATCGGGACAAACCAGTCTTGTTGGAGAGTTCATTCAATTGCTCAAGCACAACAAGAAGTATTGGTTGATCCCTTTGCTCCTGGTGCTGCTGGGTTTGGGCACGCGCATCATCCTGGGTAGCACCGCTGCCGCCCCGTTCATCTACACGCTTTTTTAAAAGCGGCGAGGGTCAACCGCATTGCCACGACCGGTTCCCGGCATTATTCCGCACACCGATCTGCTGCTGGTTTAGTCCTCGACCTAAAGTGCTTCCTGCGGATATAGAATGCGACCGGACGGTCCTTTGCGTCGACTAGAAGCTGGTTTAAGCAAGGGCGGCAATCCTTCCATAAGAAGTACAGAGGCAAAACCGTTTCCCAGTCGTCTCCGCCGCTTAAGAGGCACTCCAGAGCATACTGTTCGTTATTTGCGCCACGGTTCGTGCCGTTTCCGACGAGTAATTCTTCGGGATAATCGTAGGGGGTAAAGATATCGTGGATATGCACATAAACCCCAACTTTCAGGGATGGCAGGATGTGTATTAATTCGTATTCGACATCATTTTGCACTTTAATAATGTGGCTGGTGTCGATGAACAGCATGTCTCCACTCTCCAACTCCTCGAATAGTTGGAGCGGAACTTCCTGGACCTTCTTCTTGATGAACTCCCCCGCCAAGTCTGCCGTGACCAGATCCTTCCGTGGATAGGGCTCGATGTAAACGGCCTGACAATCAAAACCCTCTGCTCGGTTGCGGAGTATTGCTGCCGTACTAACCCGCGAACTATAGCCACACCCTATTTCTCTGTAGCGCTTTGGTTTGAGGTGGCGGATCATGGTATAGAGCGCAGCCGTGTCGTAGTCGGGGTATGTGGTATTCCAGACGATCGACCCGTTCTTTGGGTCGCGAGGAAACTGTTCAAGCTCACCTGAGTATTTGGACAGGCTGGCCAGGAGCTCCTGAGCCGTGGTGACATCCAGATCGACTCCCGGCAGCGATCGCTTTTCCCTCAGTTTCTTCACGTCCACCTCGGCAGGGTCTGGAAACGGGTTGTAGAACACCCTGGGGTAAACCTGGAACCCGGCGCGCTCCGCGAATTCGGGGTGGGTGGCAAAAGCTTTCAAAAAACCAGTGACGAGGAAAGGAGGCACCAGACCGACCCCGGCATCAAATAGTTTGCGTAATGTATGGCGCATGAGGAATCATTTTGGGGCTCGCTTATTTTTTTCGGGGCGCTACCGCGCCAAATGCTTGGTGACAAGCGCCCTTCGTTTCCGAGCACTTCAAATTGGCCACCGTTGAGGCCCGCTTGAGACGTTACTGCCCTGCCCCAATTATCCTGCGCGTAAGCCCTCAGCACCCATGCCGACCGAGTTTGGAATTTAAAGAAGGACTCCCGCCCCCGCAAGTGAAATCCGCCCGGAGTCAAACTCCGTGGTCCACTGTGCAACCGGATTGTGTGAGTCAAGTGTAGTCGTGTAAGAGTGTGCCGAGATTTGCGCTGGACAGAACTTGTTCCAACGAGCACCATCGGTTCTTCACGAGGATTCAAAAGGCCAATTAATCTAACAATTATGAACCAACGAACTTTGTCCCTACCGACGCTGGCACTTATGCTGGCGTTAATCCCCGCCCCGAGAGCGCAGGCCGTGACCAACGGCCTTGCCCTCACCCCTCCGATGGGTTGGAACAGTTGGTATGCCAACGGCAGCGGCATCACCGAACAGACAATCAAGGACGCCGCGAATGCCATGGCCACCAACGGCATGAAGGCAGCCGGGTATGAGTATGTGTGCATGGACGATGGCTGGGCGGGATACCGCGATACGAACGGGGTCATGGTCGCCGATCCCATCAAATTCCCGAGTGGCATCAAGGCGCTCGCGGATTATGTCCATGCCAAAGGCTTCAAATTCGGCATCTACACAGTCTTCGGCCAATGGACCTGTGCCAACCTGCCCGGCTCCTACGGGCATGTGGTTCAGGACGCCAATACTTACGCCGGCTGGGGCATTGATTTTTTGAAGTATGAAGGCTGCAGCTTCCCCAACCCGCTGGCGCATGAACAGGAGCAATGCGAGTTGATGGGAAATGCGTTGCTGGCCACCGGTCGGCCCATCGTTTACAACATGTCCATCGGGCCGGCGGAAGCTTGGATGACCAATGACCTTAACATGTTCCGCGGCACGGGCGACGCTGCGCATAAATTCGACAGCATGGTGCGGCACCTCGATTTTGTGGCGCAGACGCCGGAACTCGCCGGTCCCGGGCATTGGAATGACCCGGACGTCCTGGAATCGGGGTACTTTTCGAAGGAGGACCTGAGGACCCAGTTTACGATGTGGTGCATGGTGGCGGCGCCGTTGCTCAACACCACTTATACCGTGGACCTGGACATTCTAACCAACCGGGAGGTGATCGCCGTGGACCAGGATCCGGCCGGAGTCCAGGGCGTGTGTGTGGCGACGAACGGTGCCTTGCAGGTTTGGTGCAAACCGCTCGGGAGCAATGGCGTGATCAAAGCGGTGGCCTTGCTCAACCGGGGCACAAACACCGGCACCATCACCGCCAATTGGAGCGATCTGGGGCTGCCCGCTGGTTTTGCCAGTGTGCGGGATTTATGGGCCTACGCTTACGCGGGGAACTTTACGAACAGCTTTACTGCCACGATTCCGGGGCATGGCGTGCGACTGCTCAAGATCGTGCCAGGCGCGAGGGCGCCGCTGCCGCCCCCGGGCACCAATTACCTCAGCGACCTGAACTGGCTCTCCAGCACGACCAACCCGTACCCCATCCCCTTGGATAAGGACACCGCAGGGCACCCCATCACAATGCATGGCATCACGTATCCCAAAGGCTTGGGGGCGCACGCACCTTCGCACATCGAGTATCTGCTGGAAGGGACTGCTTCCCGCTTCAAGTGCGATGTCGGGGTTGACGACGACGGGTGTTGTGGCATCGCTTCGGTAATATTCCAAGTTTTAGTTGATGGCGCAAAGGTTTATGACAGCGGCATCGTCACCAGTGAAACTCCCACCCGGAGCATCGATGTGGATATAAGCGGCGGGAACATACTGACCTTGGACGTGCTGGTTGGGGCGAGTGACAACCGGAATGACCATGCCGACTGGGCCAACGCACGGATTGTGGTTCCCGCCAGGCCCAAGATCGGCGCCGCCACGCTCCATGGCAACAAAATGGAGATCAGCGTGACGGGTGGCCTGCCTAACGGCACGGGCTATCTTTTGAGCTCTACAAATCCGGCTTTGCCCATGGCTCAGTGGGTCCGGTTGGCAACGAACCAGTTCGATGGTGGTGGAAACCTTACCTGCACCAACCTGACCAGCCCCAACGCTCCGCGCATGTTTTACCGCTTGCAGTTGCCGTAGGCTCGAAACCAGACGGCGGGTTGCGACAGCCGGTGAGAAATCACCCCCCGGCCTCGCATTTTCCGCTTGGCGTTTGGGCGTGGTTGGCCGTTAATCTGTGCCGCATGAAAATTGTTTTGGCATACTCGGGCGGGCTGGACACTTCGGTGTTGCTCTCGTGGATCAAAGAAAAATATAACGCGGAGATGATCGCGTTCTGCGCCGACATTGGCCAGGAGGAGGAGTTGAAGGGCCTCGACAAGAAGGCGATGAAGACGGGCGCCTCGAAGCTTTACATCGATGATCTGAGCGAGGAGTTCGCGCGTGATTTCATTTTCCCGATGATGCAGGCGGGGGCGATTTACGAGAACCAGTATTTCCTGGGCACGAGCATCGCGCGACCGCTGATCGCCAAGCGGATGGTGGAAATCGCCCGGAAGGAAAAAGCACTTTATATTGCCCACGGTGCCACGGGCAAGGGCAACGACCAGGTGCGCTTTGAACTGACCGCCGCCGCCTTGGCGCCGGAGTTGGAGATCATCGCGCCGTGGCGGGATGCCTCGTTCCGGGCGCAGTTTCCCGGCCGCGCCGAGATGATCCAGTATTGCGCGGACAAGAAAATCCCCGTTGAGGCGAGCGCCAAGAAGCCGTATTCGATGGACCGGAACCTTTTGCACATCTCTTATGAGGCGGGGATTCTGGAAGATCCGTGGCTGGACGCCTTCGCGCCGGAACACCGGGGGATGTACAAGCTGAGCGTGTCGCCGGAAGATGCGCCGAACAAGGCGGAGTATGCGACGCTGGATTTCGTGAAGGGCGATTGCGTGGCGGTGAACGGCAAGAAACTGAACCCGCTGGGGGTCATGAAAGCGCTGAACAAGCTCGGCGGCAAACATGGCGTGGGCCGCGTGGATCTGGTGGAAAACCGGTTCGTGGGGATGAAATCGCGCGGGGTATATGAAACGCCGGGCGGAAGCATTTTGCATTTTGCACATCGCCAGATGGAGAGCATCACGATGGACCGGGAAGTGATGCATTTGCGCGATTCGCTGATCCCGAAGTATTCGGAGCTGGTTTATTACGGCTTTTGGTTTGCGCCGGAGCGCTTGGCGTTGCAGGCGTTGGTCACGGAGAGCCAGAAGAACGTCACCGGCACGATCCGGGTGAAGCTTTATAAGGGCAACATCATGACCGCCGGGCGGAAGTCACCGGTGAGCTTGTATAATCCGCAGATCGCCACGATGGAAGCGGACCCGACCAAGGCTTACAACCAGGATGATGCGACCGGCTTTATTCGCCTCAACGGACTGCGGCTCAAAGTGGCGGCACAGGTGCACAAGGCGGCGAAGAAAAAGTAGGTGGGTAAGCGGGTGAGCCGGTGAGTGGGACGGGGTACCGTGGCGATGCCATCGGTGTAATCTTTGCGGGGCCCATCCGCAAACTGCCCCCGGTTTGGAGGCCGAGGACTGGAGGTTGGCCAGCGGACTTGGCTCAACGTGCCG
>JAQGOT010000149.1 GCA_028293465.1 Pedosphaera sp.
AGGCGCGACGAGGAAGCATATCTAAGATGAGAGCCCGGTGCGGCCCGAACCGCCGCCCCAGACAGCAGGCGAACAGCTCAAGGCAGACATGAAACCAAACAAACACATCGTCGTACCGCCGGGCGAAGGCAACACGCTGAACGTCCTCGGCGCGGCCTACACTGTCAAAATCTCAGGCGCTGAAACCAACAGCGCGTTTTGCCTGACCGAGGCGCTGAACCCGCCGCAATCCTTTGTCCCGCTCCACACGCACACCCGCGAGGACGAGAGCTTCTACATCCTGGAAGGCGCGCTGGAAATCCGCTGTGGCGACCACACCTTCAACGCCCCCCAAGGCACCGCGGTCCTGCTGCCCCGCAACGTTCCCCACGCCTTTCGGAATGCGGGGAACGTCCCCGCAAAGGTTCTGATCACACTCACGCCCGCCGGTTTCGAGGGTTTCTTCGAGGAAGCGGCTCAACTGCCTGCCGATCAGCCGCCCGACCCCAAGAAGCTCGCCGCCATCGGCCGGAAATACGGTCTGGAATTCGTCCCCCCGCCCGTCCAAGGTTGAATGGCAAAAGGAAGAATTGCGTCAAAACCCGTGAACTGACATGTTTTATTCAACCATGAAATACAAAGCTTTGGTCGCTTTCACCTTGGGCATCACCGTGTTGGCCCACACTGTCCCAACCTTCGCCGCCGAGACCGAGGCGGGTTACAAATCCATCTTCAACGGCAAGGATCTCACCGGCTGGGATGGCAGCCCCGATTTGTGGTCGGTCAAGGACGGCGTCATCACCGGGCAGACCACCGTCGAGCATCCCGCCAAGGAGAACACTTTCCTCATCTGGACCAACGGCACGGTCGGCGATTTCGAGCTGCACTGTTCGTTCAAGCTTGTCCCCGGCGATTCCGCGGGCTTCGCCAATTCCGGCATTCAATATCGCAGCAAAAACGTGAAGCCCTCTTACTGGGTGGTCTCCGGTTATCAGGGGGACATGGAAGCCGGCCAAACCTATTCCGGCATCCTTTATGAGGAAAAGGGCCGCGACATCCTAGCTAAGCGCGGCGATAAAGTGGTCATCAGCGCGGATGGGAAGAAAAACGTAGTGGGTTCGGTCGGCAAATCGGCTGAAATCCAGGCGTCCATCAAACAGGGCGATTGGAATGATTACGTCATCATTGCCCAGGGCAATCACCTCGTGCACAAAATCAACGGTCACGTCACCGTGGATGTCACCGATGAACAGGAATCCAAGGCGGCCAAGTCCGGCATCCTTGCCCTGCAACTCCACGCCGGTCACCCGATGCTCGTCCAGTTCAAGGATCTCCGGATCAAGTCGGCCAAATAGCTGGCGCGCGGCTCTGTCGCGCAGCAGGATTTGGGCAGCTTTCAACCTTGGTTGAATCTGCCTGACACTTCATTAGAAAAAAGGCATATCAGACCAACCCCCTCTAACCGGCAACCAAATCGCTTATGATGAAAACGCTGAAATTTACCACCTTCCTGCTCCTCGTTTGCTTGCTGGGTCTCGCCTTCACCGCGCGCGCCGAGGAGAAGAAGAAAATCGTTCTGGTCGCCGGCACACCCAGCCATGGTCCGGGCGAGCACGAACATAATGCCGGCGTTCTGTTGTTGAAAAAGTGTCTCGATAAACTCCCCGACGTCGAAGCGATTGCCTACACCAACGGCTGGCCCAAGGAAGCGAACCCCTTCGCTGGCGCGGATGCCATCGTTTTATATATGGACGGCGGCGACGGCCACCTGGCCATCCAGGGCAAGCATCTCACCCAGCTCAACGACGCCATGAGACGCGGCGCTGGTCTGGCCTGCCTGCATTATGCGGTGGAAGTCCCGGCGCAAAAGGGCGGGATGGAATTTCTGAATTGGATCGGCGGCTATTTTGAAACCAATTGGTCGGTCAATCCCACCTGGGAAGCGGATTTCACGCAATTGCCCCAGCATCCCATCACCCGCGGCGTGAAGCCGTTCAAGATTCAGGATGAATGGTATTACCACATGCGCTTCCAGGAAGACCACATCATCCCCATCCTTACAGCCGTGCCCCCGGAGAGCACCCGCGAGCACCCCGATGACCCGCACGGCGGCAATCCAGCGGTGCGCGCGCGCAAAGGCATGCCGGAACACGTCGCTTGGGCCTATGAACGGCCGGACGGTGGGCGTGGCTTTGGTTTCACCGGCTCGCATTATCACAAGAACTGGGGCAACGACGACTTTCGCAAAACCGTCCTCAACGCCCTCCTCTGGATCGCCAAGATGGAAGTGCCGCCGGACGGCGTCCAATCCTCCGTGAGCGAGGAAGACTTGCAGGAGAACCTCGACCCCAAAGGCGAAAAGAAGACCGCGAGCACAAAGTCCAAGGCCAAACCGAAATTCAAAAGCGCTTTCGTCAAGTCCGGTCAGGTGGCCGTGGATGCCGACATCACCGGCGCCAAGAGTCTCTGGCTGGTCGTCACCGATGGCGGCAACGGCCTCAGTTGCGATTGGGCCGATTGGATCGAACCCCGGTTGGTCCGCGCCGACGACACCTCCGTCAAGCTGACGGACCTGAAATGGAAATCGGCGAGCGCCGGTTGGGGGACGGTCAACACCGGCAAGAACGCCGGGGGCAATCCGCTGAAAATCGGCACGGATACCTACACGGACGGCATTGGCACCCACGCCCCTTCCCTGATCGAATATGAATTGCCGGAGGGCTTCACGCATTTTACCGCCAAAGCGGGCCTGGACAATGGCGGCACGGATCAAAACGGCGGCGCACAGGTGGAATTCATGGTTTTCACCGAGCGGCCGCCGGAGAAGCTGTTGCAAATTTCCAACGCGGACAGCCGGGCCGCAGCCCACGCCTCCGGCCCTGAGGCCGCCCGCGAATCGCTCAAAAGTTTCACGGTGGCGAAGGGTCTGGAAGTCTCGCTCTTCGCCTCCGAACCGATGGTGCGCAACCCCACGGACATGGACATCGATGAGCGCGGCCGCATCTGGATCACAGAAGGGGTGAACTATCGCTCCAGCTTCCAATCTTGGGGCGTGCTCCAACCGGCGGGCGATCGCATCGTGATTCTCGAAGACACCGATGGCGACGGCGTCGCCGACAAGGAGACAACTTTTTATCAAGGCCCGGAAATCAACTCCGCCCTGGGCATCTGCGTGCTCGGCAACCAGGTCATCGTTGCCTGCTCCCCCAATGTTTACCGCTTCATCGACACCGACGGCGACGGCAAGGCGGACCAGAAGGAAATCCTGTTCAGCGGCATCTCCGGCGTGGACCACGACCATGGCGTGCATGCCGCGGTGTTCGGCCCGGACGGCAAATTGTATTTCAACTTCGGTAACTTTTCCCATCAACTCAAGGACAAGGACGGCAAGCCGGTCATCGACCTCGCCGGCAACGAGGTGAAGGATTCCGGCAAACCGTACCGCGGCGGAATGGTGTTGCGCTGCAATCTCGACGGCAGCGAGGTCGAGGTGCTCGCCCATAATTTCCGCAATAATTACGAAGTGGCCGTCGATTCCTTCGGCACGCTCTGGCAGTCGGATAACGATGATGACGGCAACCGCGGGGTGCGCCTCAACTACGTCATGGAATTTGGCAACTACGGTTACTTCGATGAAATGACCGGCGCGGGCTGGCAAACCAAGCGCAGCAATCTGGAAGCCGACATTCCCCGCCGCCACTGGCATCAGAACGATCCCGGCGTGGTGCCGAACCTGTTGATCACCGGCGCGGGCGTTCCGACCGGCATCGCCATCTATGAAGGCAAATTGCTGCCGGAAATCTTCCGCAACCAATTGATTGTCTGCGACGCCGGGACACGCGTCGTCCGCGCGTATCCGGTGAAGCCCGACGGTGCCGGTTATCAGGCGGAGAAAGTGGATATCCTCACCTGCAACGATTCGTGGTTTCGTCCTTCCGACGCCTGCGTCGCGCCGGATGGCTCCGTCTATGTCGCCGATTGGAATGACGCCGTGGTCGGCGGACACAACATGATCGACCGCGATGTCACGAAGATAACCGGCCGCATTTACCGCATCGCGCCACCCGGCACCAAAATGGTGGTGCCCGAGCTTAACCTCCGGACCGCCGCCGGTTGCGTGCAAGGCCTGCAATCTCCGAACCTTTCCACGCGTTATCTTGCTTGGACCGCCCTGCAACAAATGGGTTCCAAGGGCAAAAAAGAATTGGCCAAAGTCTGGTCGCGCGGCACCGACCCCCGCCTGCGCGCCCGCGCCCTGTTCCTCCTGACCCAAACGAAAGGCTCGGAAGCTGACTTTCTGAAGCCGGCGTTCCGCGATCCGAACCCGGACCTCCGCATCACCGCTCTGCGCATCGCCCGTGAGCGCGGACTCGACGTGATCCCGTAC
>JAQGOT010000293.1 GCA_028293465.1 Pedosphaera sp.
AGGTGATCGACCATCCATTTCCACCTTCGCTTTGCGAAAGCTTTCAAGGCATCCACGCTCTCTTCCCGCTTCCGAATGGTGCGATGGCGATAGACGCAGGCAATGGCCTGTTTCAATTTCAACCGGACACGGACCAGTTCCGTCCCATAAAAAAGGAAGGGAAGCGGTTGAAGCCACTTGGCTCGCTGAAAAACGGGGCCCTGTGCGTCGAGTTGTTGAATCCGGATACCCCGGCGGGACCCTATTCTCTGGAAAGCTACGATGGGGCCGACTTCAAACCCTTGCCCTGCCCGCAACCCCAACCCAGCCCCACCGGGGAACTTTTGGCACTGTTCACCAGCCAAAATGGCCAGCTCTGGCTGGGCAGCGCCCAGGGAGTCGCTTGGTACCACGACGACAAATGGGAAACGTTCAATGCTACCGATGGCACTGTGCCGCGCGGAGCCGCCTGTTTTATTGAACTGCCTGATGGAAAAATCTGGTGCGCCATCCAGGACAAAGTGTGGGAATTCAACGGTCGAAGTTGGTCGGTGGTCCGCGCGGGTTTTGACCGCATCCATGCCCTCCTCCGGAGTCGGGACGGCAATATCTGGGTTGCCTCCAACACGGACTTGCACCGCTTCTCCAAGAACGCCTGGGTGGAGAATGGAACCGAAGATGGTCTGCCGAGCTCCGCCATCCGTCAAGTGCTCGAGGATCATCAGGGACGCATTTGGGCCAGGACATCCCGTGGGGTGAGCCTCTATCACCCGGACGCGGATCCAGATCCACCCCAAACCTCCATTCAATTGCTTTCGGACAAGGAAAAAAACGTGCCGGAGGGGACGACCATCACCCTGGCGCTTGGTGGACGGGATAAATGGAAATATACAGTTGGCAATCGGTTGCTGTTTTCCTACCGATTGGACGAGATGGATTGGTCCGTTTTCCAGGAGGCAAACAACGTTTCTTTTTCGGATCTGCTCGGTGGCAAACACTATTTCCAAGTCCGGGCCATGGATCGGAATTGTAATGTGGACAACAAGTCCGCCAAGTTTGCCTTCACAGTGGTGGTGGCTTGGTACAAGGAAACACGGCTGCTCTGGATTTCAATCATCGGCTTATCGATCGCCGTGTTTTTCGCGGGCCTGGCCTTTAATCGTCATCGGCAGTTGGTGCGGAGTTATGCCGAAGTGGAACTGAAAGTGGCCGAGCGCACCCGGCAACTCGAAATCGCCAGCGAGGAATTGCTGCACAGCCAAAAAATGAACGCTCTTGGGACCTTGGCCGCGGGCATCGCTCACGATTTTAACAACATTCTCTCGATCATCAAAGGTTCCGCCCAGATCATTGAGGACAACCTCGATAATCCCCAAAAGGTTCATACGCGTGTGGATCGGATAAAGACCGTGGTGGAGCAAGGCGCCGGTATCGTGAAGGCAATGTTGGGCTTTAGCCGCGCTTCCGATCAACAGCCGGGCCTCTGCGATCTGAACACCACGGTGGACGAAACCATCAAACTGCTTGGGGACCGCTTCATGCGGGAGGTGGAAATTCACTTTGAACGCGCGCCCGAACTCCCCGGCGTGCCCGCCTCTCAGGACTTTATCCAGCAGATTCTTCTAAACTTTGTCTTTAATGCTGCAGAAGCCATGACGGAACGTCGCGAGGTGGTATTGACCACCGGCTCGCTAAGCAAACTTCCAGCGGGGTTGGTTCTGATGCCGGCGGAGGCTGCGGCCTACGTGTTTGTTTCGGTCAAGGATCTCGGGGCCGGTATCAAGCCCGAAAACCTACCGCGCATTTTTGAACCGTTCTTCACCACTAAAGCCATGTCTGCGCGGCGCGGCACGGGGTTGGGTTTGTCCATGGTGTATGAGCTGGCCAAAAAAATGGACGCTGGCCTGTCGGTGGAATCAGTGGTGGAACGAGGCAGCACGTTCACGCTTTTCATTCCCGTGCGGGACTGGCCCAACCACTTGAAAACTTGATTGCGATAAATTAACCTATCTCCCTACCTATGGATGAGGCCACGATTCTGATTATTGAAGACGACGATCTCCAATACGAGATCTATGAGGAGGCGCTCGCCAAATATCGATTGGTCCGCATGACCAACGGCAGCGACGCCCTCGCCAGCATTGCCAAGTCCCCGCCGAACCTCCTCGTCCTCGATCACGTGCTGGCCGACGGAGAATTGGGGCTCGACTTTCTGCCGGAGTTCAAGGATCTGCTTCCCTTCGTCCCCATCATCGTCGTCTCCGGGGCTTTGGAAGTGCATCAACGCATCCAGGCGCTGCAAGGGCCGCGTCGGGCTCACTATTGCCTGCCCAAACCCGTGGACATCCACGAACTCAAGCGCACCGTCGTGACTGCCCTTAAGGAATGCGGCGAGAACGAGGTGGTCCGCCAATTCGAAGCGCTGGAACGCTCACGACGCGTCGATGCACAGGATTTGTTCAGTCGCTCCACCGATCGTCTGAGCCGGCAAAACCGCATTCTGGAAATCATCGGCAAGTCCAGTGATCGACCGAACATTTCCGCTCTCAGCCGTGATCTCAAAGTCGCGCGCCGCACCATTATCCGCGATTTGCAGGAGCTGATCCGTCGCGGCCAGCTCAAGCCTGAGGTGTATCCTGAATGGGAAAATCCTGTATCGGAAGAGGAGTGACCCGGCAAACGCCTGTGGCAGAGTGAGGAATTTACGGACGCAAGACCAGCGTGCACCGCTGGATGCTACTTGATCCACAACAGTTCTGCCGAGGAATGTCTCCGCGACGCCCGCGGGTGGTGATAGCAACGGATGGCCCCAACCAGCAAACAGGTAACCAGCAGCATGGTGGCAACAACCTGCATGCCGCGCGATCCAAGCCAAACCGCCATCCCTGCCAACGCGGTTGGCAACAGGAACCAACCGGTGCTCGGCGACAGGAACCCAAGACCTATCTCGAGAAGGAGAACTGCCAGGACAAAACAATTGGTGGCGATTGCGGTTCTGAACTCGAACTGGCTCAGCGCGGTCGCGGTTCTCCTGTAAAAGCTTGGCCGTTGGGGTGCTTTGTGCATGACTTTAACTCCAGTTTGCATCGCCAAGGTCGCCCCGTAAAAAAGACCATCTGGGCGCTCCTCAAGCACGGTTCGCGCCCAGATGGTTTATCCCCACCCCCTAAAGTCTCGATCCAACCGGCTGGCACCGCCTTTCAGCGGCCGGGCATCAGGAGCAGCATTCGTGTGCAACCAGGCGGGCATGCGCCGGCCTGGAATGAAACTCCCCACCCCCAGCATCCGGGCATGATAATCCCCCAGATATGTATAGTTGCTGCTGTAAGCCCCCAGCCATTTCATGGGGGCGTTCGGTTGCGCATTGTTTCGCTGTCTGCCGCTCGGGTTAAATATGTATAATTTCCGCGCCATA
>JAQGOT010000152.1 GCA_028293465.1 Pedosphaera sp.
CCAGGGCCTCGGCGTCGATCCGGTTGAGCCGGGCGCGGAGTTGCCGCACCTGCCCGGTGAGGGCGGCGCAGGTCTTTTCAATGAGCTGGTGGGGTTGACTGGGAGGGTTCATAGCTATATAGTTTGGAAACTATCAGCAAACCACCCCGTTCAAACTGGCCCCATGGGATACGCCATCAAAGTTCAGAAGGTCGACCGGCCCACCAACTGCTCCCATTATCTTAACCTGCCCATGGTCCTGGCCAAAACTCTGGACGTGCGCAAGGGGGAGGTGTGGGAATGGACCGTGGAGGACAAAAACACCCTCCGCCTGTCCCGCGTCAAACAGCTGCCACCCCGCCGGTTACGAGCCAAACCTTAGGTTGACGCACATGCGCACGCGGGATTGGCAGGCGTTTGGGCGCTTCCTAACCTGCTCGAGTTGGTAAAGCGGGTTGCTCTGCTTCCACCATTGATCAGCGGTGCGTGAGACGAGTAAACTCCTCCGTCAGGATCTCCAGGCTCTCGATGGCAGGGCGATGCTCGCGTCGAACGGCGAAAGCTGGAAGCGTGGCATGGAATTTTGGTTCGCCGGTGAACACGCGGGCTTCGGTGGGCGTCTGGTTTCTTGACGGCAGCCTGCCTTCCACGTATGGCTTGGGTCAGCCCTGTCACTCATTTTATGAATACAACGAATAATCAACTCACTTCGCGTCGGGATTTTCTTAAAACTTCGGCTGTTATCGGCGGTGTGCTCGCGGCGCCGGCGATGTTGCCGGGGAACCTTTTTGGGGCCGGGAACAGCGACACGTTGCGCGTCGGCTTGATCGGCTGCGGCGGGCGGGGGACGGGCGCGGCAGGTCAGGCGCTGTCGGCGGACAAGAACGTGGTGCTGGTGGCCGTGGGCGACGTCTTTGAAAGTCAGGTGAAAAGCAGTTTGGAATCGCTGCGAGCGGAGCACGCGGACAAGGTGAAGGTGGATCCCGATCATTGTTTTATCGGTCTCGATGCGTACCAAAAGGTGATCGACAGCGGGGTGGATGTGGTTTTGCTGGCGACGCCGCCGGGATTTCGGCCGCAGCATCTGAAGGCGGCGGTCGCGGCGGGCAAACACATTTTCTGCGAAAAACCGGTGGCCACGGATGGCCCGGGCATTCGCTCGGTGCTGGAGTCGGTGGAGGAAGCGAAAAAGAAGAAGCTGGCTTTGGTGGCCGGTTTTTGCTGGCGCTACAACCTGGCCGAACGCGCTTTGTTTCAGCGGATCCACGACGGGGAGATTGGGGATGTGCGCGTGGTTTACGGCAATTATTACACGGGTACCGTGAAGCCGATGCCGCCGGCAAGCGACCGTCCGGCGGGAATGACCGACGTGGAGTGGCAGTTGCACAACTGGTATAATTTCGGCTGGCTTTCGGGCGACAGTCTGGTCGAGCAGGCGGTTCACGCGGTCGATTGGATGTGTTGGGCCATGAAGGACGTGCCGCCGATCAAGGCGGTGGCGGTCGGCGGCCGGCAGATTCCGGCGCAGGGCGGCAACATCTTCGATCATTTTGAAGTGAACTACGAATATGCGGACGGCGCGCGCGGCTTTTTGGGCGCTCGCCAGATTCCCGAATGTGTGAACGACAACAAGGCGACGATCTTTGGCACCAAAGGCGAGGGGCACGAGCTCGGTTTCGCGGGCATGCCCTTCATCAAGGGCGCCAATGCGTGGAAGTACAAAGGACCGCGACCCAACATGTACCAGGTCGAGCACGACGAAATGTTCGCTTCCATCCGCGCGGGGAACCCGATCAATGACGGCGTGCGGCTGGCGCATAGTACATTGACGGCGATCATGGGACGCATGGCGGCTTACACGGGGCAGGAAATCACCTGGGAGCAGGCGTTGAATTCGAAGGAAGAACTTGTGCCCGCAAACCTGGCCTGGGACACCAAGCTTACCGCGGCTCCCATGGCGATGCCCGGCAAGACGAAGTTTGCGTAAATTTCGAACTTCAAATTTCAAATTACGAATGCCGGACGAGATCTGACTTATTACGCGGACGATAGGATGCCTATGAACACATCGCTCAATCGACGGGATTTTTTGAAACTGGGTGGCGGCGCCTTGGCAATGGCTGCGTTGCAGCCGGCCGGGCTTGCGGCAGAGGACAAGGCACCCGCGAAGATGGGGCAGAGCGGCCGGAAAAAGGCCATCATGTACGGCACCATCCGCGGTGATGAGTCGGTGCTGGAGAAGTTCAAGATGATCAAGGCGGCGGGCTTTGACGGCGTGGAGCCGAACAGCGGGATGAACCGCGAGGAGGTGCTGAAGGCGCGGGATGCGACCGGCCTGGAGATTCCCAGCGTGTGCGATTCCGTGCATTGGGCCAAGCAGTTGACCGATCCCAATCCGACGGCACGGGAGGTTGGTTTGGAGGGGCTCAAGACGGCGTTGCGCGATTGCAAGGCGTATGGCGGAACCTCGGTGTTGCTCGTGCCCGGCTCGGTCAACAAGCACGTCTCGTATGCGGAAGCTTACACGCGGTCGCAGGCGGAGATTCGCAAGGCGGTGCCGCTGGCGGAGGAGTTGGGCGTGAAGATCGCGATAGAAAATGTCTGGAACGATTTCCTGCTGAGCCCGCTCGAGGCGGCGCGGTATGTGGATGAATTCAACAGCCCGGCGGTGGGCTGGCATTTTGATATCGGCAACGTTGTGGCTTACGGCTGGCCGGAGCAATGGATTCGCGTGCTCGGCAAGCGGATTCAGAAATTGCACATCAAGGAATATAGCCGCAAGCGGCGGGATCAGGAGGGACGGTGGAAGGGCTTTGCGGTGGAGTACTTGGAGGGGGACAATGATTGGCCGACGATCATCAAGGCGTTGGACGAAATAAGCTATCATGGTTGGGCCATCGCTGAACCGGCGTGGTGGCCTGAAGGAGTGGATCTGCCGACGCGGTTGAACCAGATCGTCGGAAAGATGGATAAGATCTTTTCGCTCTGATTGTCAGGGGATTTTGGCGAAGTCGGTTCTGGGTTCATGCCCTGGTTCAGGAGCTAAGGCATCCAAGTCAATGCTCGGGGAAGTTGGTAGCGGATTCACACATTGTTGGCTCACTGCCTTCTCTGTCCGAGCGAGCTTGAATCCCAGGGCCGATTGAAGCAGGATAGCCCCACACCATGAACACATCGACTCCGCGCTTGCTCAGTTTCGTAGTTTTGGCTCTCGCTCAGCTTTTTCTCTCTGCCGCCGACTCAGCCGCGCGCGAGCGGAAGCTCTTGTATGTGGCGGAGCCGGGGATCAGGGATTATCTGGAGTATGGCGGGCATGGAGTGCTGGTGTTCGACATTGATCACGGGCATCGGTTTGTGAGGCGGATTGCCTCGGATGGACTGGATGCGCACGGCAAGCCGCTGAACGTAAAGGGGATTTGCGCGTCGGCGGCGACGAAGCGGCTCTACGTGAGCACGACGCGGACACTCACCTGCATGGATTTGGTCACGGATAAAATTCTTTGGGAGAAAGCTTACGAAGGCGGGTGTGATCGGATGTCCATTTCCCCGGACGGAAAAATAATTTATCTGCCGTCGCTGGAGAGTGATTTTTGGAACGTGGTGGATGCGGTGACCGGGGAGGTGTTGAAAAAGATCACGCCGAAATCCGCGGCGCACAACACGATCATCGGGCTGGACGGTGCGCATGCCTATCTGGCGGGGCGGAAAGCGCCGGTCTTGACCGTGACGGATGCGCACACGCATGAAGTGAGCGGGACGGTGGGACGGTTCGGCAATTTCATCCGGCCCTTTACGGTGAACGGGAGCCAGACACTTTGCTATATGAATGTGGATGATCTGCTCGGTTTTGAAATCGGGGATTTGAAGTCGGGCAAGGTGTTGCAGCGGGTGGAGATCATGGGATTCACCAAAGGGCCGCCGGCGCGGCATGGCTGCCCATCCCATGGCATCGGCTTGACGCCAGATGAACGGGAGCTTTGGCTGGCGGATTCGTTCAACCGCCAGATACACATTTTCGACGCCACGGTCATGCCGCCCAAACAGGTGCAGAGCATCGCCGTGCGGGATGAGCCGGGTTGGGTGACGTTCAGCATCGATGGCCGCTATGCGTATCCCTCGACGGGTGACGTCATCGCCGTGAAAACCCACAAGCTGGTGGCGGAGTTAAAGGATGAGGAGGGCAGGGAGGTGCAGAGCGAGAAGTTGATGGAGATCGATTTCGAAGGCAAGGAACCGGTGCGAGCGGGGGATCAATTTGGGTTGGGGAGGAAGCGGTGAGTTGGCAAGCCAATAAACCTGTGAGCGCCTCATTGCGATGAAACCGGGGGTTTGTGCATCCGGCGAACCAAACGGTTGCCTTAAGAAAGGGTGCTTTTCCACCTGGACAACAACTCTTGCTCGTGGTTCATGGGGAGGCCAACTTGTTTTTGCTCTGGTTTCTCTGGTGAGTCGTTCCTAAGAGTGCGGTCGCGATCCCATAGCAGGGTGTCGCGTGCGGTTTCGGTGAGCGGTCGGCAAACCATGCCGGATTTGAAAGCGCGGCGGGAATCGATCGAGAAATGGCCGGCGTATGCCGTTTCACTTTCCGGCATCCACAGCGGCAGATCGCGGAACGGAACGATTCCTTGATCCAACAAGAATTGGCCAGCTACCCACGTGAAACGAGAGTTGCTGCCGCTGGCGAGTTGGCAGGCTTCGAGCATTTTTTGAAAGGTAAGGGGATGTTCCGGTCCGGTGGCGTTGAACACGCCGACCTGCCGGCTTT
>JAQGOT010000298.1 GCA_028293465.1 Pedosphaera sp.
TTCGCGGGGTCAATCAAATCCAGGTTTCCGAAAAGTCGGGCCTGACCTTCGGCCGGGGTTTGCGCGCGATCCTGCGTCACGATCCTGACGTCGTGTTGATCGGTGAAATTCGCGACACTGAAACGGCGCAGATTGCCGTCCAAGCGTCACTCACGGGACATCTTGTTTTCTCCACGCTCCACACCAACGATGCGCCGGGTGCCGTGACGCGTTTGATGGATATGAAGGTGGAACCTTACCTCGTTGCCTCCTCCCTTGAGGCGGTGCTGGCCCAACGGTTGGTGCGCGTCCTGTGTCCCGAGTGCAAAGTCGAGGACCATTCAGACACCACCAAGGCGCTGAAAGAGCAACTCGGTTTTCCCCGCGACCTGCAGGTGTTCAAGGCGGTCGGCTGCCGGGAATGCCGGAATACGGGCTATCACGGCCGTCATGGAATCTTCGAGTGGATGGATATGAACACCGAGATCCAGGAGAAGATTTTGAAACATTGTTCGAGCGGTGAAATCCGGGAAGCCGCCCTGCGCAACGGACTCCGCTCCTTGAGCGATGATGGCTGGCGCCTGGTCCGGCTGGGCATCACCACGCCTGAAGAGGTGATGCGCGTCACCAAAGACCAGTCGTTGGGGAACGGACCCAAGGATGACGCGAAGCTGCCCGCCAACGACCCACAACCCTTGACCGACAAACGCCGTGGCGCTGTTTCAATATAAAGCCCTTCAGGCCGATGGCCGAACCACGGAAGGCCAACTTGAGGCTGGCGGCCGGCAGGAAGCGTTCCGCCAGATGGAGGAGCGCGGACTCAAGCCGATCCACCTCGCGGAAACGGCGGCAAGCCAGGCGGCAAAAGACTCAACCGCCCCGCCGCCCAGCCAGAGCTTCGGTTTTAAGTCCGACAAGGTTACGCCCCGGATGCTCGAGAACTTCACCCGGCTGCTTTCCAGCTTGCTGGCCGCCGGTGTGCCGCTCAGCCGCGCGCTGGTGATTCTTTGCAAGGAAGCCGCGACGCCTGCCGCCGGTGCCAAATGGAAAAAGGTCCACGACGCGGTCATCGATGGCATCTCGCTGGCCGACGCGATGGCGCTATCGCCGGAAACCTTCCCGCGCGTCTATGTCGCCATGGTTCAAGCCGGTGAGACCGGTGGGTTCCTCGATTTGGTGCTGGCCCAGATCGCTGATTTTCAAGCCCGGGAAAAGGAGCTGCGCTCCAAGGTGATGACGGCCATGCTCTATCCCATCATCCTTTTGGTGATGGCGCTGGGCGTGCTCGTGTTCTTGCTGGTGTTCTTTATTCCCCGGTTCCAGGTGATCTTCGCGGGTTATGGTGCCAAGCTGCCGCTGCTCACCCAGATGATCATTGGCGCCAGCCATGCGATACGCACCTACGGGCTTTTCATCGCGGTGGGCTTGGGTATCGGCGTTTTTGCGATTCGAAGCTGGCTGGTGTCGGAGCAAGGGCGGCGCACTTGGGAACGATTGATTCTCCGCGCGCCGGTCGTGGGGCCGTTGGTCGGGCAGTTTGCCATGGCGCGATTCTGCCGCATGCTGGGGACCTTGCTCAGCGCCGGCGTGCCCTTGGTGCAGGGGCTCAACGTGGCGCGCAAATCCATCGGCAACCAAATCCTCGTCGATGCGGTTTCCAATTCCATCGAGCGGGTGAAGGAAGGGGGCCAACTCGGCAAGAGCCTGGGCGCGTGCCGTGACCTGTTCGCCGGTTCCGTGTTGGAAATGATTGCGGTCGCCGAGGAAAGTGGACGCCTCGATCAGGAACTGGTCCGCATCGCCAATGTCACGGAAGGTGATCTGGATCGCCAGCTCAAGTCGGCCGTGGCCTTTGCCGAGCCGTTGCTGCTCTTCTTTATCGCCGCTTTCATCGGCACCATTTTCATCGGCATGGTCATTCCAATTTTCACCCTCCAAGATTATATCAAATGAACAGTCCCTCAGTTGAGTTATGAAATTAAAGACCCTTACTTATTCCCAAACCCATCGTAACAGCCGGTCAGCGTTCACCTTGATCGAATTGCTGTTGGTGCTCGTCATCCTCGGCATCCTGGCCGCCATCGTCGTGCCGAAATTCTCCGGCCGCACGGAACAGGCGCGGGTCGCCGCCGGGCAAACGCAGATCAACACTTTCGGCACCGTGCTCGATGCCTTCGAGGTGGATAACGGTTACTACCCCAAGGGCAAGAACGGTCTCAACGACCTCGTGACCCAACCGCGCGAGACGCCGAACTGGCACGGCCCTTATTTGGACTCCGTGCCCATGGATCCCTGGAACCGCCCTTACATCTACGAATGTCCCGGCAAACACAAACCCGCTTCCTATGATCTCATGTCCATGGGGCCGGACGGACGCGTTGGAGGCGATGATGACATTACCAACTGGCAATCAACAAATCAGAAGAAGTGACGTGCGCCCCCGGCGGGCCTTCACGCTCATCGAGTTGATTCTCGTCATGGCCTTGCTGACGGTCGTGATCGGGATTGCCGCGCCCAAGCTGTCCAAGTTCTTCCGCGGCCGCACCCAGGACGCGGAAGCGGGCAGGTTCCTATCTTTGACGCATTATGGCCAAAGCCGGGCGGCTTCCGAGGGCGTGCCCATGACTTTGTGGATTGATGCGCGCAACGGAACCTACGGCCTGCAACAGCAGACCGGCTATACCGATGGCGATCGTAAAGCGGTGGACTTTACGCTGGATAAGGCGCTGCAAATTGAGGTTGCCAACGCCCCGAAGTCGGCTGGCACCGGCCGCGATCTGCCTGCGATTCGTTTCATGCCGGATGGCACGCTGGGCAGCACCAGTGTTACCGGCGTCTCCATCAAGGAAGGGGAAACCCAACCCCTTTGGATTGTGCAGTCGGCCAACGGGCTGAATTATGAGATTCAGGACCAAAAACAGAAGCCATGAGGATGCCGCGCGCTAATTCGATGCGGGCTGGCTTCACGCTGGCCGAGGTGCTGGCGGCGCTGGCCCTGATGGCCATTGTGATTCCGGTGGCCATCCATGGCTTGCGGGTGGCCGGTCTGGCCGGCGCGGTGGCGCAGCGCAAAGCCTTGGCTGCCCGCATCGCCGAACGCTTGCTGAATGAGACCGCCGTGAACCGCCAGTGGAACCAATCCGTCCAAAACGGGACCGAGCAGGCGGGGCCGTATCAATTCCGTTGGACGATCCGCAACGAACCTTGGAACCAACTGGCGCTCAATCAAACGTTGGGCGGCCAGAACGGCGTGAACCAAAGCGTCGTCAACCAAAACACCATCCATCAGCTTTCGGTCGATGTTGCTTTCGCGGCGCAGGACCGGGATTTCTCGGTGCACTTGAGCACGCTGGTCGATACCTCGCAGCAATGAACCCGAGGCCCAGACATTGCCAGACTGGCCCAGCCTTCACTCTGATCGAGTTGTTGATCGCGGTGGCTATTTTCGCGATTGTTTTGGTGGCGATTAATACGGTCTTTTACGGGGCGCTCCACTTGCGGGCGAAAACGACCCAAGCCTTGGAGGACCTCCTGCCGACGGAGCGCGCGCTCGCTATCTTGAAGCGGGACCTCGCTGGCATCGTGCCGCCCGGTGTCCTGGCCGGCGTCATGTCCAGTGACACCACGGGAGTCGGGATGACTCAGCCCGTGGCTTTGGAAATTTTCACCGCCACCGGCGTGATTGATGAGGACACGCCGTGGGGAGACATCCAGAAGATCGATTACTCGCTGCAGTTTCCCACGAACAAGGCCAATTCCACCGGTCGTGACCTCGTCCGCAGTGTCACCCGCAATCTGCTTGCCACCACCGCCGAGACACCGGACCAGCAATTGCTCATCCGGGATGTGCAGACCTTGAAGTTTTCCTATTACGACGGCACCAACTGGAACGACTCGTGGAGCGCCACCGTCTCCAACATCCCGGCCGCGATCCGTGTTTCCATTGACTTCGCGGCCAACAAGACGGATGCGCGAATAAACATCCCCGTTCAAATGCTGGTTCCCATCGTGAGCCACACGGTGACCAATCAAACGCAGACCACCAATTGATGGCGATGAAATTACTGCGCGACAAAACATTTGCGACTCAACGGTTGCCCGCCGCGCAGCGGGGCTCCGTCCTGCTCATTGTGATGTGGATCACCTTCGGCCTGATCTGCATCACCCTCTATTTCGGAAATTCGATGTCCTTTGAACTGCGCGCTTCCGACAACCGCGTCGCGGGTGTTGAAGCCGACCAGGCGATCGAAGGCGCCGCCCGCTATATCAGTCTGGTGGTCTCAAATCTGAGCACGCCGGGGACGATGCCCGATCCGCAAAGCTACCAATGTGAGGCCGTGCCGGTGGGCGATGCCCGCTACTGGCTCATCGGCCGCACGAACACTCAGGAACTGGTCACCTCGGCGCATTTCGGACTCATCGACGAAGCCTCCAAACTGAACCTCAACGTCGCCAACAGCAACATGCTGTCCTTGCTGCCCCGCATGACGGCGGACCTCGCCGCTTCCATCATCGCGTGGCGGAGCACCAACACCAGCACCGGCGGCGGCGGGGCGGAATCGGACACTTACCAGCGTTCCTCGACCCCGTATCTTTGCAAGAATTCGCCGTTCGAAACCGTGGACGAGCTGCGGTTGATCTATACAATGGACATGGTCGTCCTTTATGGTGAAGATGCGAATCTGAACGGCATTCTTGACCCCAACGAAAACGATGGCGATGTGCTCTCCCCCACGGATAACACCGACGGTCAGTTGGATCCGGGACTTCTCGAATACGTCACCGTTTACAGCCGCGAGCCCTCCACGACCACCAATGGCGTGGCCAGATTCGATATCACCACGGCCGCTGGCGTAACCTCGTTGCGAACCAACCTGGTGGCGTTGTTTGGAACCGCGCGCGCCGATCAAATCATGCCCCGGCAAGGCAATCCCAATCCCACCTACACCAGCCCGCTGCAGTTTTACATCGCCAGCAAAATGACGGCGGCCGAGTTTGCGCAGATCGAGACCAGCATCCGGGGCACCAGAATTCAGGGATTGGTGAACGTCAATACGGCCAGCAGCGCGGTGCTGAGCTGCATTCCGGGCCTGGACAGCGGCAAAGCGGCGCAGCTCGTGACGTACCGGCAATCCAACCCCACCAGCCTCAACTCCATCGCCTGGGTGTCCACCGTCCTCGACCAGAGCACGGCCGTCACGGCCGGACCCTGGCTCACCGGGAAAAGCTACCAGTATATGGCGGATGTGGCGGCGGTGGGACATCAGGGCCGGGGTTACCGGCGTACACGCTTTGTATTTGATACCAGCTCCGGACCGACCGCAATCCGTCATCGTCAGGATCTTAGCCACCTCGGTTGGGCGCTCGGCAAACAAGTCCGCGACCAATGGCTGATGGCGAAACAGACACCATGATCAGTTTCTTAAAAAACTTAAACAAGCAGGGGGCCTCATCGGTCCTGGGTTTGACGCTGGATGGGAACCGGCTCGAAGCCGTTGTCCTGCGCCGGTCAAACGGCACGCTGCAACTGCAACAATCGCTCACCACCGCGCTGGCGCTTTCGCCTTTGACGGGCGATCCGGAACTGGTCGGGCGCGAAATTCGGAACCATCTGGATCAGGCGGGTATCCGCGAACGCCGCTGCGCCGTCTGCATTCCCGCGAGCTGGGTTTTGACGTTGCACACCAAACTGCCCGATCTGCCGGACGAGGATATCGGCAGCTTCCTCCAGATTGAAGCTGAGCGCGGCTTTACTTCCGGCCACGAAAATCTCTTCATCGCGGAGTCGCGTTCCCGTTTTCCCGGCGGCGAACAGCATGCCATGATGCTGGCCATTCCGCGAAACCACCTGGCAACCTTGGAAAAAGCGCTCAAAGCCGCGCAGCTCAAGCCGCTCACCTTTTCGCTGGGCGTCGCCGCTTTAGGCGGCGCGGGCATGGATTCATCTCAGGGAGTGCTGACGCTTGCGCTCGGCAGCAACAGCGTCGATCTGCTCGTGATGGCGGGTGGCGGCATCGTGGCCTTGCGCTCGCTCGACGGGGCGATGGAAACGGATGGGGCGCAGAAACGCATCGATGCCGACCTGGTGGCCCGTGAAATTAGAATCACGCTGGGACAATTGCCGGCCACGCTCGGCGACGGGGTGCGCCAGGTCAGGGTCTTCGGACGCGGCGAGTTGGCACGCGACTTCGTGGAGGACATTTCTCCCCGGCTCGCATCCATGGGGCTCAAAGTCGAATTGATGGAGCGCGCTTGCGCTGCTGAGTTCGACAAACCGCTGCCCCCTGAGATTGCGCTTTCACCGGGGCTCGCCCTGACGGCCAACCGTCTGCGGGGAATCGTGCCCGGACCGGAGTTTTTACCGCCCAAGGTTCATCCCTGGCAGCAGTTGTTGACGACCAAGTTCTCCTCCAAGAAGCTGGCTTGGGCTGGCGCGGGGGCGGGCGCAGTCGCGGTCTGTGTGGGCGGCGCGTTTCTCATCCAGCAATGGCAGATCTCGCGCTTGCAGTCGAAATGGAGGTCCATGGAATCGGAAGTGACGGAACTGCAGACCGCCGAAGCCCAGAGCAGAAGGTTCCGTCCCTGGTTCGATGGCTCCTTTCGCGGCTTGCGGATCATCAAGAGAATTACCGAAGCCTTTCCTGAGGATGGTTACGTGTCGGCCAAGAATCTGGAAATTCGGGATCTCTCAGTGGTGACATGTTCGGGCGTCGCCCGCGATAATCAATCGTATCTCAAATTGCTCGATCAATTGCGCGCGTCCAAGGAAGTGACGGAACTGAAAACCGACCAGGTTCGCGGTCAGGCGCCATTGCAATTTACTTTCAACCTTCAATGGGAAGGAGGCAAACCCAGTGGAAATTAAGAATCGCCAGAAAATTTTGTTGATCGCTGCCGCCACCGGGTTGTTGCTGCTCGTCGCGGACAGTTTGATCCTGTCGCCGCTCATGACCAGTTGGCAGGCACGCACGAAGCGGATTGCAGAACTCAAGCAATTGGTGAGCGACGGCTCGCTCGTAATCAAACGCAGGGAGTCGACCCTGGCACGTTGGGACCGGATGCGGACCAACACGCTGCCGAGCAACATATCGCTGGCCGAGGGTGAAATGCTCAAGGCCTTCAACCGTTGGGCGCAGGACAGCGGGATCACACTCGTCTCGCTGAAGCCGCAATGGAAGGAAAGCGGCGAGGATTACATGTCCTTGGAATGGCGGGCCGACGCCTCGGGGGACATCCGGACGGTATCACGTTTTCTCTACAACCTGGAAAAGGAACCGATGGGTTTAAGAGTGGAAACCGTGGAAATCTCCGCGCGCGATAACGAAGGAAAACAACTTTCGCTCGGTCTCCAGCTCAGCGGACTGCTGCTTAATTCTCAGGAACCATGAACCGACACACCGTCATTGCTGGCCTGCTGCTCCTCTCGCTGACTGCGGGTCGGGTTGCCGCGGCCGAGGAGACCAATTCCGCCTCGGCCCTTGATCTTCCGTCCTTCCGAATCATCTCGGAACGTAATATTTTCAATCCAAACCGCTCCGGTCGAAACCCCAAGGCTGACACTGCCAACCCGCAGAAGGCGCCTAAAATCGATACCTTCGCCCTGCTCGGCACGTTGAGTTATGAAAAGGGGCGCTTCGCATTTTTTGACGGCAGCAGCCCCAATTACAAGAAAGCCTTGAAAACCGCGGATACCATCGCCGGTTATCAGGTCGCGGAAATCACCGCAAGCTACGTCAAGCTGGCCGCCACCAACCAGCCGACGATTAATCTTTTGGTGGGGATGCAGATGAAACGGGAAGAGGAAGGGCCGTGGTCCATGACCGAGCGCGCCGAGAGTTACACGAGCCCCACCTCGTCAGTAACTTCAGAATCACCCAAGAGCAACACCTCCGGTGAGGGGATGAGCGACGTAATGAAGAGACTCATGCAGAAACGCGAACAGGAATCAAAGTAAAATGAAGACCATCAAACAATTTATCTTGTTAACCGGCCTGGCCGGTGGACTGGTTGGCGCGATGACCGGCCTGGCGGCCGACGAAGCTTCGACGACCAACTCGCCAGGCGTGGCGGCGCGTGCCGAACAAACCAACGATCTGACGCCCACGTCCGAGCAACCCGCCCCGGCCGCTGCGGTTGCCGAGCAAGAGCCTGCACCACCACCCGCTGCCGCACAGGCACCCGAGCAAACGCCCGTGGTCCAGGCGTCGGCTGCCGTGGAACCGGTGATCGCCCTCACCCCTCCAGCCGCCGATGTCGTCCTGCCCAACGGTGAAAAGGGGCTGCGGCTCAATTTTCGCGGCGTGCCTTTGGATATGGTTTTGAATTACCTGAGCGATGCCGCGGGATTTATCATCGTTTTGGAAACGCAAATGAAAGGAAAAGTCGATGTTTGGAGCAATCAACCGCTCAGCAAGGAAGAGGCGGTCACGCTGCTGAACACGATCTTGAACAAAAACGGTTTTGCCGCCATCCAGAACGGTCGGACGCTTACCATCGTCAGCCGCGAGGACGCCCGGAAGAAGGACATCCCGGTCAAGAGCGGCAACAACCCTCTCAAAATTCCGAAGAATGACGAAATCGTCACCCAGATCATTCCCGTTCGTTCGCTCAACGCGGTCCAGTTGACCAAGGATCTTGCCCCCTTGCTGCCTTCGGATACCACCTTGACCGCCAATGAATCCGGCAACTCTCTTGTTATGACGGATACCCAGACCAACATCCGGCGGATTGCTGAAATTATCAAAGCCTTGGACTCGGTTAGCTCCAGCGTTAATTCCATCCGTGTCTTCCCGCTGCAATATGCGGACGCCAAAACGGTGTCGAGTTTGGTCAAGGACCTCTTTCCGAGTCAGGATTCTTCCCGCACCGGCGGTGGCGGTGGCGGTGGTGGCAATAGTTTCGGCCGTTTTCGAGGTGGCTTCGGTGGTTTTCCTGGCGGCGGCGGCGGGGGTGATGGCGGGGGAAGCGATAGCGGCAGCGGGCATACACCCTCCACGCGCGTCTCAGCCGTGGCGGATGACCATAGTAATTCACTGGTGGTCAGCGCACCCGAAGACTTGATTCCCACCATCGAAGAGTTGGTGAAATCAGTCGATGTGGTGGTTCAGGACGCCACCGAAGTCCGGGTGTTTCATCTTCAGAACGCCGATCCTTCGGAAATGTCAGACCTGCTCTCCAATCTTTTCCCAGACGACAGCAACTCGACGGATGCCACCCGCAGCCAGCCCCGATTCGGATTTGGTTTCAGCCCCTTTGGCGGCGGCGGTCAGGGAGGCAACAACAACAACAACACCGCCACTTCCAGCGAACGGATGAAGAAAATCGGCCGGGTGATTTCGGTACCCGACCGGCGCACGGCTTCGGTGGTGGTCAGTGCGGCCAAGCAGTTGATGCCCGAAATCGCCCGCATGGTCCAGCAATTGGACACGAACCCCTCCAAAAATCAGAAGGTCTTTGTTTATTCGCTGCAAAACGCCGACGTGCAGGATGTGCAACAGGTCCTGCAAGACCTTTTCCAATCCAGCAATAACTCCCGCAGCGGCAGCAGCGCCAATTCCAGCCAGAACAATCCGCTGACCACCCGCAGCCAGACCTTGCAACAGCAACAACTCTCGGGCTCAGGGAGCGCCACCGGCACCAGCTTTGGCAGCGGTACTTCGGGGGGCAGTCGGGGTTTTTAATCTCCGCCACATTTTTTGAAATCAAGCTGTGAACGATATGACCATCATGACTACGAAAAATTCCGGACTACCCTGGCTGGTGCTGCTCTTGAGCCTTTGCCTGTGGAGTGTTGATAAATCCGACGCTCAACAGAGAGGCGGTGGCGGGGGCAATGGCGGCGGCGGCGGCGGCGGGGGCAACAATGGCGGTTTCCGGGGCAACACGACCTCGAGTTCCAGCAGCTCCAGCAGCTCCGGCTCCACGCGTGACTATCAGAACAACACCATGATCGGGGATGCCACGGTCACGATCGATCCCGAGACCCGCCGGGTCATCGTGGTGACGGACGAACAGACGGCCGCCAATGTCAGCCAGGTCATTTCCAATCTTGACCATCCCAAGCCGCAGGTGCTCATCAAGGTTGTTTTCCTGGAAGTCACTCACAATGACGCCTTGGATATCGGAATCGAAGGCAGCTATAATCACACTTATAATCCCTTCACCGTGGTCACGAATCTTGCGGGCGGCTTTACCACCAACTTTACCAGTAATCCGGTCTCCGCCCAGGCGGGCAACAACTTTGGACTGGCTTCGCAGGGCACCGCGGGTTCGCTCATCGGCGGCAACCAGATGCCCACGGGGGCGGGCATCTATTCCGTTCTGGGCTCGGATTTTTCCGCCACGTTGCGGGCGATTGCCTCGGCCGGCAAGAGCGAGATTCTGTCCCGTCCGTCCATCCTGGTCCGCAACAACCAACCGGCCACCATCACCGTCGGCCAGTCCGTTCCGCTTGTCACGAGCGTGACCTACAATGCCCTGAACGGTCAGCCCATCAGCACCATCTCGTATCAGAATGTCGGCATTATTTTGCAGGTCACCCCTTTCATCACGTCCGATGGCCTCGTGGAAATGATGGTCGCCCCGCAGATCTCGAGTCTGGCCAGCCAGCAGGTTCAAATCGCCTCGGGCATCAATGCGCCCACCATTAATCTCCGCTCCGCCAGCACCGTGGTGGTCACGCCCGACGGCGAGACCGTCGTTATCGGCGGGCTGATGGAAACCGACAAGGCAACCGTGGACACCAAAATTCCAATCCTCGGCGATATCCCCGGGCTGGGGGTCCTCTTTCGTCGCCACCAAAAGAGTAATGTGAAAACCGAATTGCTCATCTTTCTCACCCCCCATGTGGTGCAGATGCCTTCCCAACTGGCGCGGGCTTCCGCGCTGGATACCAGCAAGGCGGAACTGGCTCCCAAAGCCTTCAGCGAGCAGGAGTTTAACAAGTTTTTTGACACCTTGCCCTTGAAAAAGGTTCCCACATCTGACAAGCATCAGCCAGATAGCGGCAACTCGTCCCGCAGCCGCCCCTAGCCGCGGGCGATAAAAAGAAAATGTGATAAGATGATCACCCGGCGCAGTTGGTTCGTTTACGGAACGCTGCTGGCCATCTGGATAATCTTGATTGGCTGGCAGATCGCCGAGCACGTCCGGGTCAGAAGGTCCGCGCAGGCGGCCTTGATCAACCGCGCCAAGGATATCTCCAATACACTCGGCCTGCTGATGCGCTCGCAACGTTTTTTCGGGGTCATCTCCAAGGAACGCCTCGAGTCGGCCCTCAACGAACTCGTCAGCAAGGGCGAACTCCATTCCGTGGTCTTGCTCAATGCCACCAACGAGATTGTGGCCTCCGCCGGGGCGCCCATTGAACTTCAATCCCGCGGTGACCTCCGGGGCGGCGAGCATTGGGGGGAACAAACCGTGACGCTGGAGAACCTGGTGGATTTGGGGACCAACGTGACCCAGGAATTGGAGCGGACCAATTTAACCATCATCATGCCGGCGAGCGAGTTGTTCGGCCCCTTCGGCACCAACCGCCCGCCTCCTCCCAGGATGGATGGCGATGCGCCTCCGCCGCCCGACTCCACCAACGGACCGCGCCGCCGTTTTAACTGGCATCGTCGGGGGGGGACCAATGACTTTAATTCCTTCGAGCGCCCTTATTGGATGAAGGTGGAGGATTACCAATCGATCATTCAGAAGAAGGGCGTGCATAGTTTCATCATCGTGATGTCCGCCCAATCCCTGCGCATTTTGTCGAACCAGGATCTCTGGCTGAGGTCGATTATCGGAATTCTCGCCACCATCTCAGTCGTCGGTTCGGGGTTGGCCTGGCGTAACCTGGCCAAGACCTCGGAACTCCAGATTCGGCTGGT
>JAQGOT010000219.1 GCA_028293465.1 Pedosphaera sp.
AAGCCAACACGACGTTCGAGAAAGTGGTGGTCACGCGCGAGCAAGCCATCAAGGATGCCCAATCGGGCCGCCTCGCAGCGCTGGGTGAGCGTGGCACCCCTAGCAAATTCAAACTGGATATCGTCCAAAACATCCCTGAGAGCGAGCCCATCTCCTATTACAAGAATGGGGACTTCCTGGATCTCTGCGCCGGGCCGCATGTGATGCGCACCGGCAACATCGGCGCGTTCAAGCTCACCCATGTGGCGAGCGCTTACTACAAGGGCGATGAGAAAAACCCGCAACTCCAACGCATCTACGGCACCGCCTTCAAGAACAAGACCGAGATGGAAGCCCACTTCAACCTGTTGGAGGAAGGCAAAAAGCGCGATCATCGCAAGATTGGTTACGAGATGGGATTGTTTGCCATCGACACCGAGTACGTCGGCCCCGGGTTGCCGTTGTGGTTGCCCAAAGGCACCGCGATTCTCGAGGAACTGGAAAAACTTGCAAAGGAAACCGAGTTCGCCGCCGGCTATGTACGCGTGAAGACGCCGCACATGGCCAAAGAACTGATGTATAAGACCTCAGGCCATCTGCCGTATTACGCGGAAAGCATGTTTCCGCCCATGGAACTGAAGGAAAAAGGCAGCGCGAGCGAGGAGGATGTTCAGCGCTATTACCTCAAAGCCATGAACTGCCCGCATCACCATCGCATTTTTGCGGCGGAGCCCCACAGTTATCGGGATCTTCCGTTGCGTTTGGCTGAATACGGCACCTGCTATCGCTACGAACAGTCCGGCGAGCTCTTCGGCCTGATGCGCGTGCGGTCGTTGAACATGAACGATGCGCATATATATTGCACCGAGGATCAGTTCGCGGACGAATTCCGTGCCGTGAACGACATGTACCTCAAGTATTTCAAGATTTTCGGCCTGGAGAAATATCAGATGCGTTTCAGCACACATTCCAAGGAAGGGCTCGGAAAAAAATACGTCAACGAACCGGAACTGTGGATCAAGACCGAGAACATGGTGCGCGACGTCCTCAAGAGCAGTGGCATCAACTATGTGGAAGTGCCGAATGAAGCCGCTTTCTATGGCCCCAAGATCGACGTGCAGGTCTGGAGTGTTATCGGCCGTGAATTCACCATTGCCACCAACCAGGTGGACTTTGCCGTCCCGGCGAAGTTCGGCCTCACCTACCGCGACCGCGACAACACTGAGAAGACGCCGCTCTGCATTCACCGCGCGCCGCTCGGCACGCATGAACGGTTTATCGGCTTCCTGATCGAGCATTATGCGGGCAACTTCCCCCTCTGGCTCGCGCCCGAACAGGTGCGCGTCCTGACCGTTGGTGACGATGAGGCTTTGGTTGCCTACGCCAAACAAATTGTCGCCGAACTCCGCGCCAACATGGTCCGGGCCGAATCCGATTACGGCACAGACAAGATCAACGGGAAGATTCAACAAGCCGAGCAGGCCAAGGTCCACACCATGCTCGTCATCGGCGGACGCGAGAAGGACGCCGGGGCGGTGGCCGTGCGTCTCCACGGCAAGGGCAACGTCGGCGTGAAGCCGAAAGGCGAAGTCATCGCGGATATCCTGCAGGCCATCAAAGAGCGGCGGGCCTGACCAACGAACGCTGGCCTGGAAGCAGCGCATGACGCACCATTACTGGACGACGTTTGTTGAGCTGGTTGTGACCCCGTTCCGGCACATTGAGCTGGTCTGGGGTATTGTGCCCCTCTATTTTGCGCTGCTGCTGAACGAGGTGACGTCCGGGAAGGCGAATTTTCGCACGGCGATCCAGACGGGGTTCAGCTTCCTTTGGGCGGCCGCGCAATGGATTTATCCCTATTTCTGGGTGCACAGCCCCACTGGGCCGCGCGTGGAGTGGAACGCCATGACACCCGTCAATTTGCTGGTGACAACCCTCGTGCTGGCATTGGGGCTCATCGCCTTGTTCAGCGGCATCCGACGGCGGTATCCGAAGTATTTTTCCTTTCTCGGCTACAGCCGGTTCAGCAATTACTTCATGATCACCCTGTTCCCGATTCAGGCGCACTACCTGGATTGGACCTGGGAACGGTTGACTGCCATTGCCCTTTTCGCGGTGCCGATCTGGCTGGTGCTGGATCTGGGGTTGATGCCGGTTAGAAATCGGTAGTCCATACCCGCCGTCGCCGGGCAGCCACTGGCAGAAAAACTGGCGCACTCGGTGGTCGATATTATATTTCCAGAGGGCGTTGGAGGAGTTACCAAGCAGAGCTTTTCCCGGGCGCCCCGAAAAACTGGATTGAACAACATGAAATTTCGTTGGAAAATGCCTGCCATGGCTAAAAGGTTATCCGTCGCCCTGCCCGTGAATTGGGAGAAACACTTCCCGCCCAAGGTGCTGCAGCTTGGCCAGGAGTGCGAGCGTTCCGGCGCGGTGTTGAGCTGGGAGCCGGACACCAAGGGTGGAGGCCTGATTGCCACCGTGCAAGGTCCGGACTCGGAACCCTATGATGTGAATGTGGAATGGGGCACGGATGAGTCCGGCGAAGTCTTTTTAGACGGGATGTGTGATTGCCGAAAAATGACCGACTGCGAGCATGTCGTGGCGGCAATTCAGGTTGCGGCCAATGCTTTTGCGGGTGTGCCCGCCACACCCGGGGGCAAGCCCACCAAACCGAAGCTATCCGGCCAACTGCAAAACTGGCTTCAACAATTGCAGCAAGCCGCCGCGCCACCAACACCGGCGGAGTCTGAAGCCGCCAACGATAATGAGCCGGAGCGCCTGGCTTACGTGCTCAAATGGGAGAAGCCGGGCTACGGCATCCTCCAATCGCCCCGGCCGCAACTCGCGGTCCATCTGCAGATTGTCAGCAAATTGCAGAATGGCAGTTACGGTAACCCGCGGAATTATTACTTTGATTACGTGCTCAACAATTACAGTCGCGAGTCGTTTGTCCGTCCGGTGGATACTGCGATCGTGCGGCGGTTGAAGCTGATCCAACCACCCGAAACTTATGGCAATAACCTGCTCACCGGTCCGGAGGGGGCAACCCTGCTGGAAGAAATCCTCCGTACCGGGCGCTGTTACTGGCGCAGCACGGGCAAGAAGAATCCGCCCCTGGCCTTGGGGTCGTCGCGCCTGGCAAAGCTGGTGTGGGCGGCAGACAACACGGGCATGCAGTCACCCGGCTTTGAGGTAACTCCGCCCGCAGCGGTCATCCTGCCGCTGGCGCCGCCCTGGTATATCGACGAAGGCGCGTCTGTGTGCGGACCATTGGACACGGGCCTGTCCCCCGCCGTGGCGGAGGCTTGGTACAACGCGCCGCCACTCGTGCCGGACCAGGCCGAGTTGCTCAACGAGGAGTTGACGCGGCGTTACCCCGAATTGCAGGTGCCCGCGCCGCAGCGCATCGAGGTGGAAACCGTCACCGACCTGAAGCCGGTTCCCTCCCTGAAATTCTTTTCAATCCCGGCGCCAGCCGACCGGTATTACGGCTATTACGGTCGGTCGAAAGCGGAAGCGAATGCGGACCTGAATCTGGTCCGGCTCGAATTTGACTATGAGGGGCGGCGGGTTCCGGCCAGCGCGCCCGGGTTGTTCCTCGAACAATTTCACGATGGCAAGTTGCGCCGCGTCCAACGCCAGACGAAAGCGGAAAGCCTGGCATCGGCCGTGTTGAGCAGGGGCGGTTTTCTGGAGGCGCGGGACCAATTTTACTATCACCGGCTGGGTAAAAATGCCGATGCGTTGACGCTGGCGGATCCCAATGGATGGTTCGAGTTCTGCCAGAACCAGCTTCCGCAGTTGCGCGCGGACGGCTGGCAGGTGGAATTTGACAAGAGTTTTCGCTTTCGGATTGCCGAGCCGGAAAGTTGGTATGTGGATGCGGAAGAAGGCAGCGGCATCGATTGGTTCGGCGTTGAACTGGGCGTGCAACTCGACGGCCAGAAGATCAATTTGCTGCCGGTGCTGCTGGAGCACATCCAGAAAAATCCGCGCGCGCTGACGGAAGAGGGGCTGGCGGCGTTGAAAAAAGACGAGACGGTCCCCATTTACCTGGCCGATGGACGCGTGCTGCCTTTCCCGGGCCAACGGCTGAAGGAGATTCTTGGCGTGCTGCTGGAATTGTTCGACCCGCGGTCGCTTGATCGCAAGGGCCGGTTGCAACTGCCAAAGCTGCGCGCCGCCGAGTTATCGGGACTCGAAAGCAACGCCCAGTGGCGGTGGCTGGGGGGAACGGAATTGCGCGAGTTAAGCCGCAAGTTGCAGGATTTTTCAGGCATTAAACCAGTAGCGGTTTCGCCGAATTTGGGCGCGGCGTTGCGCGGTTACCAGGAGGAAGGGTTGAACTGGTTGCAATTTTTGCGCGAATACAACTTGGGTGGCATTCTGGCTGATGACATGGGTCTGGGAAAGACGGTGCAAGCCCTCGCGCACCTGCTCCACGAGAAGGAGAGCGGCCGCATGGATCGTCCTAGCCTCGTCATCGCACCCACCAGCTTGATGACCAACTGGCGGCAGGAGGCGGAACGATTCGCACCAGGACTCAAGCTGCTCGTGCTCCATGGGCTCGACCGCAAACAGCATTTCGAGAAACTGCGCGACTATGATCTGATTGTCACCTCCTACCCGCTGCTGCCGCGCGATCAGACGGTGTTGCTGGAACAGGAGTTCCATTGTGTGATTCTGGACGAGGCTCAATTTATCAAGAATCCCAAGACGCAATACGCCCAGATCGTCTGCCAGTTGAAAGCACGGCATCCGGTCTGCCTTACCGGCACGCCCATGGAAAACCACCTCGGTGAGCTGTGGTCGCTATTTAACTTTCTATTGCCCGGTTTCCTCGGCGACGAGGTCCGCTTCCGCAAAGTTTTTCGCAACCCGATCGAGAAATCCGGCAGCGAAGACCGCCGCAAACTGCTGGCGCGCCGGGTTGCGCCGTTCATGCTGCGCCGTCGCAAGGAAGAGGTGGTGAAGGAACTGCCGCCGAAGACCGAGATCATTCAGAATGTCGAACTGGCCAAAGGGCAACGCGATCTCTACGAAACCATCCGACTGGCCATGCACGCGAGAGTCCGCGAGGAGGTTGCGAGCAAGGGTGTGTCGCGTTCCCACATCATCATCTTAGACGCGCTGCTGAAGTTGCGTCAGGTCTGCTGCGATCCGCGCCTGCTCAAGGTCGATGCGGCGAAGAAGGTGCAAGGGTCCGCCAAACTCGAATTGCTGATGGACATGGTCCCCCAGATGGTATCTGAAGGCCGCCGTATCCTGCTTTTTTCACAGTTCACCTCCATGCTCGCGCTGATCGAGGAGGAGTTGGTGAAGGCCAAAATCGATTACGCGCAACTTACCGGGCAAACCCGGGATCGCGCCACGCCGATTCAGCGGTTTCAGCAAGGTGGGGTTCCCCTGTTCCTGATCAGCTTGAAGGCGGGCGGCACGGGGTTGAATCTTACGACGGCGGACACGGTGATTCATTATGACCCTTGGTGGAATCCTGCCGTGGAGAACCAAGCCACCGACCGGGCCCATCGCATCGGCCAGGAAAAGAATGTGTTTGTTTACAAGTTGATGACGGTCGGCACGGTGGAGGAGAAGATTCTGGAACTTCAGAAGCGCAAACGCGAATTGGTGGAAGGCTTGCTCAACGAGGACCGCAAGGAGAGCTTGAGCATCAGCCAAGAGGACCTGGACGTGCTGTTTGCGCCGATTCAGTGAGTTGGCAACCTGTGGAAGTCAGCCCGGATCGCCCGCTCAAAACCGGTAATCGAAGGCCAGGCTGACCGCATGGGTTTGCGCACCGCCAAAGCGCAACCGATCCGAGGTCGTGCCGAAAGTGGAGTCCGCCTCCCACTCCGGTTCACCAGTGGCGAAATAACGGTATTCCAGACTCAAACCCATCCGTGGGTTCAATCGGAAGCGCAAACCGCCGAATGCCTGATACGCGAACACGGCGGTGGATTGTGACCCGTGCAAGGTCGTTCCGCCGAGGTCGATGTGGTCCGCATCCAGAGTGGAAGCCGAACCGCCCACACCACCGCCAATGTAGGGGGTCAGCAGGGATTTATTGGGCCACTGGAACCGGGCATTCAGCAGGAAGGGCACATTGGAGAAGGTGGCGTCAACTCGCGAGGCACCGGTGACTGACTTGATGTTGTTGGCAAACACTCCGACCTGGGCTTCTGCGGCAAACCAGTCGGTCACGTCGTAACCTCCGGCAAACCCAAAACGGACTCCGGGATCAAAACTCACCTTGGTCCCGGGAGCCACCGGGCCGAAGAATTCTTTCAAATCGGTGTCTTGGGTCCAGTTACCACCCCCGTCTGCCCGAATATAAAAGCGCGTCTCTTGGGCCTGCGCTGCTTGGAAGCAAAAAAGCAGAGCCCCAGACGAAACTGCCAAAAACATTGACCGGTTATGCTTGTTCATAGTTCTTAATTGCATCTTTCCCTCGCTGGAGGTCTTCTTCGCTTCCAAGTTCAGCCTGATTGCATTCATGGACGCTTCTGGTTGCGCAGAAATTCACCCTCCGGATGCCTTTATATTGAGGTGCGAGGCTTCTTTAGCAAGTCAAAACTCTTGTAACATCAGGGCCGCAGAATGGCCTCTTCTGTCATGCCGACAACAACCCTCGGTCTGGCATCGACGAAAGGTTGCCCTTGCATTAGGCTTCGGCTCATTGATGAAACTATTATCATCGGTTGTAATGTCCTGCCTGCTGGCGCTGGCGGCCCGTGGTGATGAGGGAATGTGGCTCTTCAACCAGCCCCCACGTCAAATTTTAAGCGAGCGTTACCAGTTCAATGCCACGGATGCATGGCTGGAGCATTTGCAGAAATCCTCGGTGCGCTTCAACTCGGGCGGGTCCGGCAGTTTTGTGAGCGAGGATGGCCTCCTGATTTCCAACCACCATGTCGGGTCCGACTCGTTGCAGAAACTCAGCACCCGACAGAAGAATTATCTGCACGACGGCTTTCACGCGCGAACACCCGCCGAGGAAGTCAAATGTCTCGATCTCGAACTCAATGTGCTCGAATCCATCGAGGACGTGACCAGCCGCGTGAACGCTGCGGTGCCGAAGGGTGCGGAGCCGAGCAAGGCTTTTGCAGCCCGACGGAAGATCATCGCCGAAATCGAAAAAGAATCGCTGGATCGCACGGGCTTGCGCTCGGACGTGGTCACACTCTGGCAAGGGGGCGCGTATCATCTTTATCGTTACAAGCGATACACTGACGTGCGAATTGTCTTCGCGCCGGAGCAGCAGAT
>JAQGOT010000230.1 GCA_028293465.1 Pedosphaera sp.
CAGTAGGTGCCGTAATGGCCTGGCACGACCAACCGCAAGGGATAGCCGTTCAGCCAGGGCAAATCTTCGCCGTTCATCTCATAGGCCAGCATGACTTCGCCGTCCAAGGCCTGGTCCACATCGAGGGCTTTGACGAAATCAGGGGTTTGGGGCAGGAGCGGGCCGTCCAGGCCGTTAAAAGTCACCTGACGCGCGCCTTCGGCAATGCCGCATTGGTTGAGAAGGTCCTTGAGGCGGACGCCTTTCCAGCGCGCATTGCCCATGGCGCCGTTGCCCAATTGACCGCCCGGCACGCGGGGCTGGAAGAATCCGCGACTGTTGCCGGAGCATTGATTCACGGCGACGATTTCGACGGGTTCGAACTTGGATTTTAATTCGGTCAACGAGAACTCCGAGGGCGTTTTCACCTTGCCCTTGACCCCCAAGCGGAACTTCTCCGGGTCAATGGAACTTGGCGGTGAGAGCGAGAGGTGATAGCGAACGAAAAAAGCGTCGTTGGGGGTGAGGACGTTTTCGTTAAAGGCAGAAAAGGGCGTTTCCAGTTGCGGGGGGCGGGTGGTGAGACGGATGAGCGGACGCTTCTGGGGGTATTTCACCAGTGGTCGATCGCCGTTTTCGAACGGGAGGGTGGTCGTATTTTCAGCCCAGGCCCGGTTCCCGCCCCACCAGGTTGCGATCCCCAGAAGTCCCGCAGTCCGAATGAACTGACGCCGGTTGAGCGGATTATCGGACGGGTTGCGGGAACTGTTCATAGACCGATTCTAGTAACCGGCGGGAGGAAAGAAAGGACGGAAGCGAAGAATTCCCCCCTATTGATTCACAAAGCAGCCGGTGTCATTTTGGGTCTGGACAGGAAAACGATTATGGACAAGCGAAACATCGATAATTTGAGCCCGGAGGAAAGATTCTTTGACACCAGCAACATCGAGATCGACGGCATGACCTGTGATGAATGTGTCCGGACGATCGAGCTGGCGCTGCGAGGAGTGGACGGGGTGCGGGAGGTGCACGTGGATCGTGCCAAGCGGCTGGCGACCGTGATTTATGACACCCGCAAAACGCACATGCCCGCGCTCCACGACATACTGCTCAGCCGCGGGTATCATCCTACCCGTTTTGCGGAACCAGTCCGCTGAGGCGTGGCCGGGCCGGTTTGCCGGTGAGCACTTCTGCAAGGGCGCGGCCCGTGTGGCTGGCAGCGCAAGCGGCGACTTCCTCGGGCGTGCCTTGAGCGACAAGCTGGCCACCCTGATCGCCGGCATCGGGTCCCAAATCAATCACCCAATCAGCGGATTTGATCACATCCAGATTGTGTTCAATGATGAGCACCGAATGGCCGGCGGTGACCAGGCGTTGGAAGACTTGGAGCAGCACCCGAACATCGTCGAAGTGCAGGCCGGTGGTCGGCTCATCGAAGAGAAAAAGCGTGGGTTTAGTGTCGGCTCCGCTGGCCTGGGTGAACTCAGCGAGATGGCGGACCAATTTCAAGCGCTGGCTTTCGCCGCCGGAGAGCGTGTTGATGGGTTGCCCGAGCCGCAGGTAACCCAAGCCGACTTCCTGCAAAAGCCTCAAACTCCCCATGGCCCGTTGGGCGGGGCGAGAACCGTTAAAACCGGAGAGGAAACTGATGGCTTCGTCCACGGTTGCATCGAGAAGGTCGGCGATGGACCAATTGAGTGCGGAGTGCGGAGTGTGGAGCGCGGAATTTCCGACTGCCGGAGGCGTGAGTTTAATCTCGAGGATGTGGGGACGATAGCGGCGGCCGTCGCATTCGGGGCAACGGATGAAGATGTCGCTGAGGAATTGCATCTCGATTTTTTCGAAGCCGGCGCCGCGGCAGCGTTCGCATTGACCCTGGCTGGAATTGAAACTGAACGCGCTCGCGTTCAAGCCACGCTGGCGAGCCAATTCTGACTGGGCAAAGACCTCACGGATGGCATCGAAGGAGCCGATGTAAACCGCCGGGTTGGAGCGGGGGGTTTTGCCGAGGATCGATTGGTCCACCAAGACGACACGGCCGAGGGGTTCCCAGTTCTGAAGAATTGCGGATTGCGGATTGTCGATTGCGGATTCCTCTCCGCCGCTGGTGCGGTTTTGCTCCGGGGTTTCATCGGTGCCAGGCTCCGCTGGAGTTGAATTTTTGGCGCTGAGCTTCGCGCTGAGCAACGGGAGGAGGACTTCGCGGGCCAGGGTGGTTTTGCCGGAGCCGCTGACGCCGGTGAGGCAGACGAAGCGGGTCAAGGGGATCTCCACGGTCAGGTCGCGCAGGTTGTGAAGTGTGGCCTGGCTGAGCGTCAAACTCGGCGTTACTGCGGGGCGGACGTTACCGGTAATTCCTTTCCCGCGCGGCGGGCTCAGGCGTGGGGCTTTGGAACGTCGCGTCGGGCGGGTGGGTGCCAAAGCGACGGGGCGGCGTTTGGGAATTTCAATCCGGCGGCTGCCGCTCAGGTACTGGCCGGTGAGGGAGGTTGGCGATTCCAGAATCGCGGCATACGAACCTTGAAATACAATTTCACCACCGGCGGCGCCGTGACCGGGCCCGATGTCGATGATCTGATTGGCCGCTCGCATGACGCTGGCTTCGTGCTCTACCACGACGACGGTATTGCCCGCGTTGCGGAGTTGCTGGAGAATCTTTACCAACCGGCTGGTGTCGCGGGGATGCAGGCCAACACTGGGCTCATCGAGGACAAACAGTGTGTTGACCAGGCGCGTTCCCAAGCAGGTGGTGAGATTCACCCGCTCGGTTTCGCCGCCGGAGAGAGAGCGGGTGGGGCGATCCAAGGTTAGGTACCCGAGGCCGACGTCGTTCAGAAAACCGAGGCGCGAACCCACTTCGTTGAGAACCAGAGCAAGCGGATCCGCAGGTTTGAGCTTTTTGCGCGCGGCCAGGGCGGCGATGAAAGCGAAGGCGTCGCGGATGGGCAGTTTATAGAAATCGCTGAGCGAAATCGCGGACTGGTTCGGAGGATTCCCCAGGAGGATTTTATAGAGCAGCGCGTCGGGTTGGAAGCGCTGGCCCTGGCAGGCCGGGCAGAGCGTATAAGAGCGATAGCGTGACAGCAGCACACGCACATGCATCTTGTAGGCCTTGGACTCAAGCCAGCGGAAATAGCCCTTGATGCCATACCAGGCGCGCGGCCATTCGTGCATCGAATCCTTGCCGTAATCGGGATCGCCGTTGATGACCCAGTCCTGCCATTTCTGCGGCAATTCGCGGAAGGGGACGTCGGTGGGCACGTGCCGCAGGCGGCAAAACTTCAGCATGTCCGACTGGGATTCCGCGCCTTGGCCGGTTTGCCAAGGTTTGACTGCACATTCACCAAGGGTTTTGGAGCGATCCGGGAGGGCGAGATTGTAATCGATGGTGATGATCCGCCCGAAGCCACGGCACGAGGGACAAGCCCCCACGGGATGGTTGAAGCTGAACAGGGCCGGGGAGGGTTCGCGGTATTCGATGTCGCACTGGGCGCAGTGGAGGCGGTTGGAGAAGGGGCGAGGGTTGAGAGTTGAGGGTTGAGAGTTGGTGACTGGGTGGATGGCGAGCTTGCCCTTTCCAAAATGGTAGGCTTGTTCGCAGGCTTCGACGAAACGGGCGCGGTTGGCGACGGCTAATTTGACGCGGTCCTGAAGGATTGTCAGCGTGTCCGGTTTCAGTTTGCGCAACCGGGGGAGGGCTTCCTCAAGACGAAGGATTTCATTTTCGAGGAGGAAGCGTTGATAGCCTTGTTTGCTGATCAGACCCAAGGATTCCTCGAGCGTCAGTTTATCGGAGATCGGGACGGAAAAGGTGATGAGGACCTCGCCTGCGGACGAAAGAGGGGGCAGGGCTGGTCCCGGTTTGCCGTTGCGATCAAGCGAGTAGGGTGGGCTGATCTCATTCAGCGACGATGCAGGCGATTGCAGCTCTTCGGCACATCCATTCGCCCCGCCACTCCGAGTGCCGAATGGGACAATGCCATTCAGTGAACCGGAACTGCTGGGTTGGGGGGCGGAAACCGTTTCCCAAATTTGCTGGGGCGAGTCTTTACGGACCAGACCGCCGCACTGGCGGCAGTGAAGTTGCGAGATTTGCGGCCAGAGCAGCTTCATGTAATCGCAAATCTCGGTCATGGTTCCCACCGTGGAACGGGTGCTTTTGACTGAATTGCGCTGCTCGATGGCGATGGCCGGTGGAATACCTTCGATGCTGTCCACCTGGGGCTTATCCATGCGGTCGAAGAACTGGCGGGCGTAAGGTGAGAAAGTCTCGATGTAACGGCGCTGGCCCTCGGCAAACAAGGTGTCAAAGGCGAGGGAACTTTTTCCGGAGCCGCTGAGGCCGGTGATGACGATGAGCTGATTCAGCGGTAAATCGAGATCAAAGTTCTTGAGATTATTGTGCCGGACACCGTGCAGACGGATGGCCGGCACGGCTGACGTTTTTGCCATGCATGCGCAATTTAGACGGGCCGGGCGAAGTGTCAACCGGACAAAGGGTGAGAATGAGGAAATATGAGGAAAGGAGGTGCATTTTCGCCCGGCTCTGCCGGTAAATTTCCGTCCGGCGCGAGTCCGGCTCCTCGATCACGGCGGTTGAAAAGGAGCGATCCCTGACGTTCCCGCCTCTAACGCTTTCGAAAAAGGACGATGCGGTTGGTGTTGGTGCCTTTGAAATTGTTATCAACGCCCCAACAATTGGCGGTTTTGGTGAATTTCTGGTCGTTGATTAGGACCAAGACCGGTTGCAAGCCGGCGGCGATGCCGCAGGGGAGGACGGTTTCTTCCAATTTTACCTTGCCGCCCCTGACTTCGCCGACTTCGAAAGCCACATGGCCGCCGGGTTTGAGAACGCGGTGTAATTCGTGGAAAACCTCGGTCATCGTGACTTGCCAGGCTTCCAGTTTTTTAGGCACGGTGATTTGGATGGTTTTGGGATTGATGCCTAAAAACCAACAGCGCAGCCAATTATCGCCGGCGTAGTCCACCACATCCAGAAAAGGCGGCGAGGTTACGACCAGGCTCACGGAAGCATCAGGAATCTCGGGGGTGCCCGACGCGGGCCGGGTCAGGAGGAGCGAGCGGGGAGCCACGGTGGCGAGTGTGGCGCGGAGGGCGGAATCGCAATCACCCAATAATTTCCGGGATTTCTTCAGGATGAGGGCCGTTACCTTGCGCCGGGGCGGGATCTGCTTGCGATCGGCGTTTATCTTCTGTTGCGACTTGATCGACACGGCTTGGTTGGGTGGCAAGGTATAGACGGAAAAGAAGCCTGGTGAATGGCCCGTGAGGCGGTTCAGCGCCAGCATGCAAATCCAATCATCCACCGGGTCCAAGGCTTTGCGGCTGCGTCGGTCTAGGAGATAATGCTTGAGGGCGGAAATTTCCTTCAGCGTGTCCGGGTGGTAGAAGGTCAGCAGGTCCTCGGGGCATTCTGGCGCAAAGTTGAAATTAATCTCTGCGAGCCGAGCGGCGACCTGGTCCAAGGTTGGCGGTTGAAGGCGGGGGCGGGTTAACACCGCGCTGAGCGGGTTGATGTCGGAGCCATAGGGCACCCGGCCGAGCAGGGCGGCTTCCACCGGGGTTGTGCCGCGGCCCATGAAGGGATCGTAAACCACGTCGCCGGGCTGGGTCAGACGCTCGATGAAGAAGCAGGGCAGTTGGGGCTTGAAACAGGCCCGATAAGAAATTTCATGCAGGCGGTTGGCGGCGCGCTGTTTTGAGGTCCAGAACTCGTTGACGAACGCGGGGGCTTCGGCGGTCCCTGTGGCGGTGGGATACGGCACAGCGATCCGGCGGGTGGCTTTGCCGAAGGCATGGAAAGCGCCGAGTTCGTCGGCCAAGGGCTGGCGGGTGGGAGTTTGGAGCGGAGGCGGTTGTCCGAAAGAGAACGGTAGTTCGGCGGTTTCGCTCGTCATAGTGTTGCGTTCTGCACGTCGTCGATTAGCACAACACCGAGAGGCGCGTTGGGCAAGCACGAGTTTTAGCGAGGTTGCTTCAATTTGAAGGTAGCTGTGGCCCAGTTCTTGACCCAGCAGAGAGACCGGAATAGGGTGCCAACATCGGACCTGCATCAATCGGACGGAATTCGATGGCAAGGCCGGATCGCTCACTGCGAAGGCTTCCTCCGCTGACAACCACGGCCCGGTTCGGCTGCGCGACATATATCGTCCGAGCCGGGTTCAGCCTCCGTTTCCTAGTAGTCCTGCTCATCGGCCACCTCCCTTTGGATTCTCCGGTCGCTTTTTTTCGGCCTTGCATTTGACACTGCGGGCCTTTCGTGGCGCTTACCAGATCAGGTTGGTTACGCTCCGGGCGGTGTGGAATTCGGCGTGGCCGTCCACGAGCAGCACGTTGCCGGCGGGAGATTGTTTGTGCCAACCGGAGGGATTGGCCGGGAACGCGACCACGTTATCGGCAAACATAAGCGTCCGGGAAGGCGCCAGGATGGAAGAGGAAGTCTGCGCGTTCAGGCCGCCAGTCAGAAAGGGCGGATAGCCGAGGCAGTTGAACATATAGGAGTTGCCCACCCATTCGAACAGAGTGTGGGTGAGGGTGTCCGCCCGTCCGCGATCGCGGGGACAGGTGGCCACGGCTTCAGTGACCCCATAGTAATTGAGCGGACGATCGATGCGGTTAAAGATGCCGCCCTGACCGTTGTAAAGGTTGTTGTTGGTGCGCCCGGCCCACACGAACCATTCCATACCGTTGAGGGAAACATTGGTGGAGGTCCAAAATAATTTGTCATCGAACTCCGGAAGATAGACGTGCATGGCCACCATGCATTGGTGGAGTTGAGAGAGGCATTGGGTGGTCTGCGCCTTCGCTTTGGCGCGCCCGAGCGCCGGCAGCAGCAAACTGGCCAGGATGGCGATGATGGCAATGACCACCAGCAATTCAATAAGCGTGAACGCCGCCCGCAGTGGGGCAGGCTGCTGAAAATGTATTAAACGTTCTCGGTTCTTCATAGCCACAAATTGAGGCCGGCTCCTCCGGCAGGAAAAGCTGCCGATGCATGGCGGTGCTTGAGAAAGTTGACGAGCGGGATTAGGATTTATTCAGGCGGGCAGAACGAAAGCGGGGTGGCCAGCCCCATGAGCCCGACGGCCGAGGAAGGTTGCTTCTGATCCTGCGATAAGTTATTCTGGCGGAGCAGAGTCGGTTGGAGTTGGGCAATAAATCATTATTGAGCGGGCATACGGGTCACATTTTCCGAGGAAATAAATCTAATTATGAACCCTGAAAGATTTACCACGAAAGCACAAGCGGCGCTGCAGGACGCGCAGCGGATTGCGCGGGAACATTCCAATCAGGAGATCGAGGGCGAGCATCTGCTGGCCGCGTTGCTACAGCAGGAGGAGGGGCTGATCCAGCCGTTGTTGCAGAAGCTTGGGGTGCCCATCGGCCAGCTTTCCGCGGATTTGGAACAGGCGCTCCGACAGCGCGTGAAGGTGCAGGGGACGAGTTCGTCCGATGTTTTTCTGGGAAATTCCCTGAAGCGGGCGTTGGATGCAGCGGAAGCCCAGGCGGGCAAGCTGAAGGACGAGTATGTCAGCACGGAGCACCTTCTGCTGGGTTTGCTGAGTGAACCCAACCCCGCGCTTAAAAAACTTTTTCAAACCTACGGCCTTAAATACAACGACGTGTTGAAGGCGTTGGCCGAACTGCGGGGCAATCAGCGGGTCACTGATCAAGATCCGGAGGGCAAGTTTCAAACGCTGGAAAAGTATGGGCGGGATCTCACCGCGCTGGCACGGGCCGGGAAGATTGATCCGGTCATTGGTCGGGATGAAGAAATCCGGCGGGTGATGCAGGTGCTCACGCGGCGCACCAAGAACAACCCGGTGCTGATCGGCGAGCCGGGGGTGGGCAAGTCCGCGATTATCGAAGGGTTGGCCCAACGCATCGTGCGTGGCGATGTGCCGGAGTCGCTCAAAAATAAGCGCGTTATCGCCCTGG
>JAQGOT010000235.1 GCA_028293465.1 Pedosphaera sp.
GCGTGCGCTTGCGCACGCGCCCCGGTCCTGAATCCAGGCAAATCCAATCAAATCCAAGGTGCTTGCGCACGGCCACCGGAAGGGCCGATGCAAATCCAAGGTGCTTGCGCACGGCCAATGGGGGAATCCAAGCAAATCCAGGTTAATGGCGGGGAGGATTTTCAGATTTGAAGATTGTCAAATTGGGAAAGTGTTCAGTTTTCAGGAACAAGAAAACGACGGGACGCTGCGTGGGGGCACGCGGCCTACAACGGATGGGAGGCGGGTTGGTCGTGGTTTTAGGGGCTTTCTATTTTCTCGCAGACCTTGCAAAGCTTGCAAACCTTGAGGGACAAACGGGCGCGGTTGGTGGCAGAGTGGCGGGCAGGGAAAGGAGAAATGGATAGGTTTGATGGTCGATCGTTGAGGGTTGATGGCCAGTACGAAATCCGGCCAAAACGGGAGTGGTAGGAATGTAAATTGCCACGGGTTGCTTCCTGTGGGGAGCGGGACGGTGGCGGTGGTTCTTTGACATCTTGAAAATTTCGAATGACGAATTTCAAAGTTCGAATGGAAGAGGTGCGTACTGAAACGGCCGGGGACATTAATGCCTAATGAGGAAGCGCGAATGACGAAAGAAGGTTCCAAGGTGCTTGCGCACGGCCATCACATCGAATCCAGGCAAATCCAGGTTAATCCAAGTTGTGCAGGGTTCCGCTGGCGTGGGGCTGTGGTAATAGGTCGGTGGAGGATGACTTGGGGGCGGTGGTTGCCGGTGAGCGGTTCGTGAAAAAGCGCCGTCGCCGTCGCCGCTATCGCTCTGCCGGCGCACTCCATATTGCTGCGGGTGCTCTTGGGGTAGGGGCGTGATCCAAGCAAATCCAGGTTAATCCAGGCAAATCCAACCTAATCCAAGGTGCTAGCGCACGGGTGTTAGCACACGGCCATCATATCGAATCCAGGCAAATCCAGGTCAATCCAGGTTAATCCAAGCTGGAGAGGATGAACAACCAAGTAACCAAGGTGTTAGCACACGGCCACCGGGGGGGGGGAGAAAGTGGGTGAGCGGCGGCGGGCTGAGGATTGCATTTTTGCCGGTTTCACTAAACACTGGGGATGGTGGACAACAAGCATTCACATATCGTTGTACTGGGAGCGGGATTCGGCGGCTTGGAATTCTGCAAGGATTTTCAGGATCCCAACACCCGGATCACCTTGGTGGATCGAACCAACCATCACCTCTTCCAGCCCTTGCTCTACCAGGTGGCCACGGCGGGGCTCTCCGCGCCGGATATTGCGCAGCCCATCCGCTCCATCCTTTCCGGCCAGCCGAACCTCACGGTGCTGCTCGATAACGTCGTCGATTTCAATCTGGCGAAGAAGCAGGTCATCCTCACGGGGAATACGCTGGATTACGATTATCTCGTCCTCGCGCTGGGCGGTCGCACGAGTTACTTCGGCCACCCGGAATGGGAACGGTTTGCGCCCGGGCTGAAAACCCTCGAAGACGCGCTCCGGATTCGCAGCCAGGTGCTGATGGCCTTTGAAAAGGCCGAGACGGAGCCGACGCCCGACGCGCACGAGCACCTGATGACCATCGTGGTGGTGGGCGGCGGGCCGACCGGCGTGGAAATGGCAGGCGCCTGCGCCGAGCTGACGCGCCACGTGTTGAAGGCGGATTTCCAACGGATTGATGCCAGTGAAGCGCGTGTCATTTTGATCGAAGCCGCCCCGCGCATCCTCGGCAATTTGCCGCCGGAATTGTCCGCGAGCGCACAGCGGCAGTTGGAACATTTGGGCGTGCAGGTGCGCACCTCCACGAAGGTCAAGAGCATCACTCAAGGCCGGGTGGACCTGGAAAATGGAGAGACGATCTGGGCGGCGAACATTCTTTGGGCGGCCGGCGTTTCCGCCACGCCGCTAACCAAGAAACTCGGCGTGCCGCTGGACCGCGCCGGACGCGTGGTGGTCAACCCTGATTTGAGCCTGCCGGGACATCCGGAGGTGTTTGCGGTTGGCGATATGGCGCTGGTGTTGGGACCGGACGGCAACCCCGTGCCGGGAGTTTCCCCCGCAGCGATGCAGATGGCCAAACACACCGCCCGGATCATCGAGAATGAGCTGGCTTTCCAAGGGGCTGTGGCCCGACCGGCGTTCAAGTATTGGGACAAAGGCACCATGGCAACCATCGGCCGTTCCGCCGCGGTGGCGAAGGTGGGCAAGTTCGAATTCTCGGGTTTTCTGGCGTGGATGGCCTGGCTGGTGGTGCACTTGATTTTCCTGGTGGGTTTCCGCAATAAAATTGCGGTGCTATTCCAGTGGTTCTACTCGTACATTACTTACAAGCGTGGCGCGCGGATTATCACCAATCCGCCTTGTCGGCTGGAGGGCACGGCACCAACTGTGTCGATCGGCACTGGCGAGAAGCCGGCGTGACGGGGTTCCCGAGAGAGACTGATCGACCGAATCCGGCCATGGGCGGGTGAGCCGCGAGCCATTCCACCAAACCCACCCCCTCCTTTCCATCATGCCGAGAACCATATATCCCTACGACAGGCTTGTACGTGCAGGGCTCGCCCAGAAACAATAAATGTTCACGAAGCTGACGCCGATTTCACCCCTCGGCCATGCAACAACTCCGGCTGCCAGTTGAATCCTTCAAACTATTCCAGCGTGGGTCAACACCCACTGGAAAGCGCCGGCGTGGCAACTATGCTGTCGCATTCGGATTGTCTCCTCATCAATTGGGGGGAGCGTCCATTTATGTTAATCTCCAGAAGGAGCCCAATGAGAGATCGGATCAGAATCTTGCGATTCCTGCACCCGTCTTCCGCCGAAGGCCCGGGCGTCTGTGCCTGCAATCGAAACGCAAGCATTTTCACGCGGTGGAGCCTCCTCCGTTCTCTCCTCGGAGAAGAGAACCTGGCTGTGGGCGGACGTGAATCACACCTTCCCTGCATCCGGATGAAAGTTGGCTGGCGCGTATGCGTCACGCTCTCGGTTCTTTTGCTGGCGCGCTTCGCCTTGGCGCAGGCCCCGGCAACCAACGTCCAGCCGCCGATACCCAAACCCGGGCCGCTGGCCGCCCCCAGATCGCTGCAGCAAGTCGGCCTCCCGCTTGATCAGACCCGCGCGACGATACCCCCCGATAATCCGCAAACGCCCGAGAAGATCGCCCTCGGCGAAAAGCTGTTTTTCGACGGGCGTCTGTCGGCCGATGGCACCGTGGCTTGCGCCAGTTGCCACCAACCCGATCTGGCTTTAACCGACGGAAAACCCACGTCGGTCGGAATCAAAGGCCAGGTCGGGCAACGGAATTCGCCCACCGTTTTCAACGCGCTTTACAACAAAACCCAGTTCTGGGACGGGCGGGTGCAAACCCTCGAGCAGCAGGCGGAACTGCCGATCATCAATCCCATTGAGATGGGTCAGACCAACCTGAACGCAGCCGTGGCCGCGATTGCCTCAATTCCTGATTACGAACAGGCTTTCCGCAACGTGTTCAAACGCCCACCCAACGGTCCAGACTTGTTGCGCGCCATCGCGGCCTACGAGCGAACGCTGTTCTTGTTTAATTCACCCTTCGACCACTTTATCGCCGGCGACACGAATGCGATCAGCGCTTCCGCCCGGCACGGTTGGGCGCTTTTCAACAACCAGGGCCGTTGTAATAAATGCCACGCGCTCACCGACAACCAGCCGAACCTCACCAGCTTCACCGACAATGACTTTCACAACATCGGCGTCGGCATCATCAGACACGGAGTCGTTCCGCTGGCGCGCCAAGCGGAGCAACTCATCAATTCAGGCCATCCGCCCTCCGTTGACCGCGCTGCCATCATAAGCGAACTTAGCGTGCTCGGGCGCTTCTTGGTTACGAAGAAGCAGACCAATATCGCCGCGTTCAAGACGCCGAATTTGCGCAACGTGTTGATAACCTCACCCTATTTTCACGACGGCTCGCAGGTAACGCTTTGGGATGTCATGGACCATTACAACAAAGGTGATGGCCTGCAAAATCCTTTTCTCGATCAAGATATTCAGCCCCTTGCCTTGACGGAACAGGACATTGACGACTTTGTGGCTTTGCTCGCCTCGCTGACCAGCGACGACTACAAGGAGCAAGGGGCCAAGGAACTGGCCCGGCAGCGGGAGCTCTCCCGGACGAGCAGGCCCCAGCGTGATACCGCGCGGGCCTTCGGACCAAAACCAACCCAACCCCCGCCGCCCGGTCCGTGAGAGTACTCCGGCCAAGCCTGGATGGCCCGCCGTCCTCGCACACTTAAACAGCTCCTTCTCTCCCACCCACTGGCTTATCCGTTTACCTTCCCCTCGTCGGCACAACGCCCCCCACGATTCACTTGAAATCGCCCAAAAAACAGTGAGAGTTCATTCATCCGACGGTATGGATGAAATAATATGGAAGAACCCGAAGTCCCAACCGAACATCTCGAGGAAAAAATCCACCACGAGGCGGAGCACTCCGGCAAGCGCTGGGTGCTCGGCGTCGCGCTCAGTTCCGCCCTGCTGGCCAGCCTCGCCGCCGTCGCCTCCTTGAGCGCGGGTCATTTCGCCAACGAAGCGATGATCTCTCAGATCGAATCCGCCAACCAATGGAGTTACTTCCAATCCAAGAGCATCAAGGAAGCGCAGTTGAACACGAAAATGGAACTCCTCGCCGCCCTTGGCAAGCCCGCTTCGGACCAAGACCGGGGCAAACTCGCCGGCTACGAGGTCGACAAGGCGCAGATACAAAAGCAAGCCGAGAACCTGGAGCACGAAGCCAAACACTATCTCCGCACCCATCAATTCCTGGCCCGCAGCGTCACCATGTTTCAAGTGGCCATCGCCATCGGTGCCATCTCGGTACTGACCAAACGCCGCAAATTCTGGTTCGTCAGTCTCTGTTTTGGCGCGGTGGGCCTGTGCTTTCTGGCCCAATCGTGGTTCACCCTCCATGGCCATTAAGTGGACATAGCTCGGGCGCCTCTGCCTCTACATATTTGTCCGCTGCCGTTCTAATCCAAACCACCATTTTGAGGAGGATCCTGCAAGCGTTGTTGACCTCGTTCCTGTTACTCACTGGAACAATCCATTCCCACGCCGCTGCCACGGAGGATTCATCCGCCACGCGTCCGGTTGGCTCCATCCCACCGACCGCCGAAGCCTTCCAAATCACCGTCCTCGCCACCAGTCTCAGCGAGCCCATCCAACTCTCGCCGGCGGCCGATGGTCGCGTCTATTTCGCCGAGCGCACCGGCACCATCAAAGTCTGGCAGCCAACCACCCAAATCACCGTCACGCTGGGCCGGCTCACGCCGCAAACCAATCTCGAAAGCGGCGTTCTCGGCCTCGCCTTGGACCCGGGCTTCCTGACCAACCATTGGCTCTACCTCTTTCATTCCACGCCCGGCGTGTTTGAAAATCGCGTCTCCCGCTTCAGCGTGAACGGCGATGCGCTTGACCTCGCCTCCCAGAAAATCCTGCTGCACATCCCCACCGAGCATCGCGGGGTCAATCATCTCGGGGGCGGTCTGGGCTTCGATCAGGCGGGTAATCTCTACGCCTCCGTCGGCGACAACACCATCATCGACAGTTCGGATGGCTACAGCCCCATGGATGAGCGGCCCGACCGGCAGTTGTGGGATTCCCAGCGCACCGCCGCCAACACCCGCGAGCTGCGCGGAAAAATCCTCCGCATCCAACCGCAGCCCGATGGCACCTACACCATCCCTCCGGGCAACCTGTTTCCTGCGGACGGCTCCCAAGGCCTTCCGGAGATTTATCTCATGGGGGTGCGCAATCCCTTCCGCTTCACGATCGATCCCAAAACCAGTTGGCTCTACTTTGGCGACGTCGGCCCCGACGCCAACGAAATGAATCCTCGGCGCGGCCCCGTCGGCCTCGATGAATTCAACCAGGCCCGCAAAGCCGGCAACTTCGGCTGGCCCTACTTCCTCGGCGATAACAGGCCGTATGTGAAATACGACTTCGCCACCAAAGTTTCCGGCGAGCCGTTCGATCCCGCCCACCCGGTAAACCATTCCACCAACAATACCGGCCTGCACGCCTTGCCGCCCGCCGAACCCGCCATGATCTATTATCCCTACGGCCTCTCCGCGCGCTTTCCCGGGCTCGGCTCCGGCGCCCGCTCCGCCATGGCCGGCCCGGTTTATCATTTCGATCCCCAACTGAAATCAGACCGAAAACTCCCCGCTTACTACGACAACTGCTGGTTCATTTTCGATTGGGAACGCGGCTGGATCAATGCCGCCCGGCTGGATGCCAACGGCAAATTGCTGAAAATCGAGCCGTTCCTCCCGCTGCACAAATTCAAGCGCCCCATCTCCCTCGCCCTCGCTCTCGATGGCGCGCTCTATCTCCTGGAATGGGGCAGCAACTGGTATCACAACCTGGATTCGCAACTCGTGCGAATCGAGTCCCGGAAATAGCGCCACTCTGCGCCCACCCAGCCCAACTCGCCTGCGATCCAAAACGCCACCTCCGGCCAATCGCAGGAGCGCGGGACGACGTCCCGGCCCGCAGCACGCAAAAACGCGCCACACAACCAGGAACACCTCCACGCTCTCCTCCACATCCCTGTGCCCTTAACCAAAAGGCTTGGACGACCCGCTTGGCGTCACCTTCGGCCCAGCTGACCGCCTTCCCCCGCCCCCGCCCCCACCAGCAACCGTTGCCGCGCTTGGGCGCAAACCTGCGCCGGCGTGATGGCCCGCAAGCAAGCCAGCGGCTCGACATAGGAACAGGAAGATTTCATGCACGGCACACACGGCAGATGCGTAACCTGAAGCACGTTCTGTTTTTGACCGTAAGGGCCGGTATCATTCGGGTTGGTGGGCCCAAACAGCGCGATGACCGGCTTGCGCAACGCGGCGGCCACGTGCATCGGGCCGGTGTCATTGGTGATGGTCAATTCACTGAGCCGGATCCACTCGATCATCTCAGGCAGTGACGTGCGGCCGGTCAGGTCTAGGCAGCGGGCAGGATCAACGGCGGCAATCGCATACCCCAAGGCGCAGTCATCGTTCCCGCCGAGAATGCCGATTCTTAATTCCGGCGCGATCCGCAACAATTGCCGCGCCAGCTCCGTGAAATTCTCCACCGGCCAGCGCTTGTTATTCCACCGCGCCCCCGGCAGCAGCATGATCCAGCGCTGGCCGCCGGGCTGCCATTTCTCCCGCACTTGCGCGCTCACCGCTGGCCGCTCGGGCAACCATTGAAAGCGCTCATGCACCGGCACCCCGAGCAACGGCAGCACCGACAGGTAACGATCCACCGCGTGCGTCCCCTCCGGTGTCTGCGGCGCCACCCGGTCGTACGCCGCGCGCGCCCCTTCCCGCGATCCTTCAAGCTGGCTCCCCAGGCCAAGGTTAACACCGGCATTCGACAACCAGGTGAAGATCGCGCTCCGGGCCAATCCTTGCAGATCGATGGCCACATCAAACCGCTTCCGTCGCATGGCCCGCACACTTCTGACCATCTCCGGCCAATGCATCGGCGCGGCCCAGCGCTTGCGATGAAAACGGAAAGTTCCTGCGAGATCAGGATCACCCTCCAACAGGGGCATCAGCCCCGCTTCCAACCACCAGTAAACTTCGCTCTGCGGTTGGTGCAACTTGATCAAGCGCAGCACCGGCAAGGCGTGAATCACATCCCCCAGTGAACTGGGCTTGAGAATCAGGATTTTCAAGCGATGGCCAGGTCGAACCCGGCGGGCACCGGGCGCATAATCTGCGATGGGACGCGGGCCCTCATGGCCCGACTATCTGCCGTAAGCAAGGCGTTCCGCTAGGCGCGGCGGCAATCCAGCATCCAGAATTTTCTTCTGAGCCGCTGCGATGTCGTAATCCAGTCGGCGCAATTCGATGGTGCCTTCGTCCACGTCATAAATCACGTAGGCGCACTTGGGATTGTTGTCCCGCGGTTGGCCCACGCTGCCCACGTTCACAAAATATTTCTTGCCGGCATCCACCTTGAATTTGGAGTAGGTGCCGCCCCGCACCACGCTGTCACGGATGAACGCCACCGGCACATGCGTATGGCCGAAGAAACAGACCGCCGTGTTCTGTTAGGTGAAGCTCGCCGCCGCCGCCAGCTTGTCAAAGACGTAGCCCCACCGTTGCGGGCCGTCGAGCGTCGCATGCACCATCGAGAAACTGGTGACCATCCGGAAATACTTCAAATCCCGCAGCCATTGCCGCTCTTCGTCAGACAACTGCAGCCGCGTCCAATTCACCGCTTCCGCCGCGTGCGGGTTGAACCCGTCCAATTGTTCCTCGCTCGAGCAATATTCGTCATGGTTGCCCTTGACGCAGGGCATCCCCAGGTCGCGGACAATCTTCAGGCATTCCTTGGGATTGGCGCCGTAACCGACCACATCCCCCACACAAGCGTAGTGGGTGCATTTCTGCTCCTTGATGTCGGCTAAAACAACCTGAAACGCGTCCAAATTGCCATGTATGTCGGCTATGATTGCAAACTTCATTATATCTGTCCTGCCTACCTAACAATCTCGAATCCCCGAAAAAGCTCCTGCGCGTCGCTCCACGTGACGTCTTCTTTTCGGATAAAATGGCCCAATTCCGATTCCCTGATCCCCTGCTGAAACGCCTTCAACTCGTCCTTCGTGCCTTCCGCGACCAATTCCACCCGTCCATCCGCCAGATTGCGGACCGTGCCCGTCACCTCATATCCGCTGGCCAAGGTCTTTACACTATACCTAAAACCAACGCCTTGCACATTCCCCGAGTAAAAAACTTGTAACCGACTTCGGCTCATAATCATGCTTGCCGACCCAGCTTCACCCGGGGACGGCTCCACCCGCCGGTTGCCCACCTGCCAGCATCCGAGGATAAAGCCATAACCGCGCCCTCGGAAGCAATGCTTTTGTTTCCTACCCGGGCCCCCAAACACCCCTTTCGGGACCGCCCAATCCTACCCCAATCCCGCCAATCCGCACCTAGAATTTAACCCACCGCCCAAAAACAACTTGAGCAATCCAGCACGCCCTTCCCCCGGACCGTCCCATGTGCAGGAGCCCGCAACAGCCAAATCTCGCACCACCCGCCAGAATCCGCCCTTGAATCGGAGAACTTGAAACTTAAAACTCCTCCCTTCCTGAAGTCCGCCTCCGCCCACGCTTTCGCTTACCTTCAGGGCCAACGGCCCCGCTCCATACCAGCCTGCGGGCGAAGCCCCAGGAAAACGGCCCCGCCCATCCCCAAGCGCCAACGGTGCGCTCCATCCGTTCAAGGTCGCCGCTTGAAGACTGGAAACCCTTTCAGCCTTCATCCCTCGTCTTGGTTGCTTGGTTACCTGGTTGTTAATCCTGCCACTTGAAAACTTCGGCCGAACCCCTTTGCTCGCCCCGTCCTCAACCCTCAACCATCCTTGTGGCCGAGCGGCAGCGGCGACGGCGCTTTTTCGCGAACCGCCCACCCGCCACCCCCCGCCTCCAAAGCTGGGCCGCCCAACCTTTCCGCACTCGGAGAGCTTGGATTAACTTGGATTGAGCTGGAAAACCCCATCCCATCTTTGCGCCCTATGCGCTCTTTCGCGGCCAATCTCCCCCGGTGGCCGTGTGCTAACACTTTGGTTACTTGGTTGTTCACCCTCGCCAGCTTGGATTAACTTGGATTTGCCTGGATTACCCTTGATTGAGCTTGGTCAACCCGCCAGGTCCGACGCCACCCTCTCCGCCTCGATCGGGGCCCACATTTCGCGCAGCGAACGTCCCTTGTCGGGAAACTGACTCGTGGCGGGATTGGGAAGCCACTGAGGCTGGTGGTGAGGTGTCGATTCGGTCTCCACACTTCGCACTCGGATAGGTTGGATTTACCTGGATTAACTTGGATTCGGAACATTAGCCGTGCACAAGCACCCCGGCGGACCGCGGG
>JAQGOT010000271.1 GCA_028293465.1 Pedosphaera sp.
GCAGCCTCGGTTGCAAGATTTATCCCATCTCGTCGGACCCTTTCAAATTCCAGGATGCCGTCCTCGTCGGCGCGCGGGAAGGCTACTACGGCGAATGTAAATTTCAAATCGACCTGAGCACGCCCGATTATCTCAAGATGGACCGCTACTCCCTCAAGGGCTTGTTCGGCAAATTCAATCCCTCCCGCGGTGATCTGGTCTTCAGCAAAAACGGCCAACTATTGGGCATCATGGCCAACGACACCTACTGCATGATGCTCCACAATTTCGACGCCGTCGCAACCCTCGTATTCGGCCCCGACGTCCGCGCCCAGCACACCGGCCAAACCCTGGGCTTTCTTTATTCAACCGTGCTGCGCATGCCCCTCAAGTTGCAGTGATGACCGCTGGGCACAAATCAGATCTCGTGCAGTCCCGTCCCATGCATGTCCACTGCTGAATCAGGTGTGGTTTCCGGACAGCAACGCGCAGTCTGAAGCGGCGCTAACTGACAGTCAACGAGGGCCGCCGCTACGTAGCGGCACGTGGCAATCGCAACCACACCCGTTAATGCCACCCGCCGCCGATCCACACGTAGCCACGTCCGTGCCTGCCCCAATGTCCTTCCCTCCAGACAACGCCCGGCCGGGGGCGAAGCGCCCATGTCCCGCCCACCCAAATCCAACCACCACGTGACCACGACCAATAACCGGGCGTCCAGGCGTAGTCCGGGCCCGGCATAACGGGAACCACTTCGACCTGCGCCGGTGGTGGTGCCTGGCTTGCGATGACAGTAGCGGGCGCTGCCGGTTGCGAGGCCAGGGCTGGTGCAGCGATTGCCGGAGCAGTTGGAGTCGGCACTGCAGCCGGGGCAGGGGCAACAGGCGCGGCCTGCGCTTCGTTGCTGGGAGGATAAAGCTTTTGATCGAAGGTAAACTGCTCGGGTTGGTTCTTGAGCGAACTGTCATGGTTCAGCATCGCTGTGAGGACCGGTGCGGACAGCCCGGCGTTCTTGAGCGCAAGTATATCGTTCACCGAAAGGCTGTACGGGGTGCGCGAGTTCTGGATGTAAGCCAGCACCACGTCATCCCCCATGCCTGACTTGGCCAATTTGAGCACTTCTGCGGCGTTCGACGAAAGATTCGCCGACACCGCTGTGGCATCACTAACTGCCCGTGCCGCTGGCGCCGTTGGCGCTGCGGAAGCCGTCGGCGGCGGAGTTACCTGGGAATAAACCGGAAGGAGCGAACACGAAACAAGTGCAACCAGACCGAAACATTTGGCTTTCTGTAATTTCATAGATTTCTACAAATTTGGCTGACAATTGAACCAGCCGCGAGGCCGCTTATCTAGCCTTTTTCGGCATTTTTGGTCACTGTGGACACATCAGCATACTTCACAGCCTGCCGGACCAAGTCCCATACACCAGGACGCAGTTCAACTGCCTGTCATTAAAAAATCAGACGATTGCAAGATCCAGGAGGTTACGGGTCTGGTACAGGAAAAGTCTGCGCGACCTCCGCTCCGTTCCCGCCGCTCACGCTTCCGCTTCAACTCCTTCATCAACTTCTCCAAGGGCAGGGTGTTGATCACGTCCTTTTTCTCCAGCCATAGGGCGCTCAATAAGCAACTATTTTTGAAAACAGGCGGTACGCCGCCATGCCGTCTTCTGCCTACTTATTCCCGGGAATATTCCTAGAAACAAACTCAACATCATTGTATTCCCCTAGGTGAGTCATAACAAGGCCATATGGTTTGCCCTTTAGCATGACTCCTACGTCCTCCTCCAGGAGGCCCCAATGACACTGCTTTTCGGGAGAATCAATCACGTCCTCGACAATAAGAATATCAGGTGTGTTAGTGAAGCGCACCCGGTCGCCGATCTGCGGATAGATATCCGCATTTATGTATCTCAAAGATTTTCGATCAAGATGCTCGTTACTCATGGCCGCTCCCCCTCACCGCTCCCGCTTCCGCTTCAACTCCTTCATCAACTTCTCCAATGGCAGGGTGTTGATCACATCCTTCTTCTCGAGCCAGCCTTTGCGGGCGATGCCCGCGCCCAGGCGCAGGAAGCCGGCGTGTTCGAACCGGTGCGCGTCGCAGTTGATGACGCATTTCACGCCCTTGGATTTCGCATACGGCCACAGCCGCCAATCCATGTCGAACCGATACGGACTCGCGTTCAACTCAATCCACGTCCCCGTTTCCGCGCACGCATCGATGACCGCCTGCTGATTGACCTTATACGGCTCGCGTTGCAGCAGCAGCCGGCCCGTCAAATGGCCCAGCATGTGCACATAAGGATTCTTCGCCGCAAGGATGAGCCGTTTCGTGTTGTCCGCCTCGTTCGCGGAAAAACCCGCGTGGAGACTGGCCACCACCACATCCAGTTCAGCCAGCAGATCATCTTCAAAATCCACCTTGTCCTTCAAAATATCCACCTCCGTGCCCGTCAACAGCCGAAAATCAACTCCCCCATCCGCGAGCCGCTGGTTGATCTTCTTGACCTCCTTGATCTGCTGGCGCACGCGGGCCGCGTCGAGCCCATGCGCTTGAAACGAGGACTTCGAATGATCCGTGATCGCCCAGTAATCGCACCCGAGCTCCTGCATGTAGGTCGCGATTTCCTCGAGCATGTTATGACCGTCGCTCCAGTTCGAATGGTTGTGCAGCGAGCCGTGCAGCTCCGTCCATTCCAGCAGCCGCGGCAGCTTGCCCTGTTCCGCCGCGGCGAATTCCCCGTGATCCTCGCGCAACTCCGGCGGAATGAACGCCAAGTCCAGCTTCTCAAAAATTTCCTCCTCCGTCTGGCACGCCACGAGCAACTTGGGATCGCGCGTTTCCTCCTTCGACTTGAACAACCCGTATTCATTGAGTCGCAAGCCGCGCTGGATGGCGCGTTGTCGCATCACAATATTGTGCTCCTTGCTGCCGGTGAAGTAGGCGAGCGCAAACGGAAACTCCGCATCGCTGACCACGCGCAAATCGGCTTGGATGCCGCCCGTCAAAATCACCGTCGCCTTGGTCTCACCCTTGGCGCTCACACTGAGCACGTCCGGTTGTGTGACAAAAAACTCGATAACCTCCTTCGGCTTCTTGGAGGAAACCAGAAAATCAACATCCCCCACAATTTCCTTGAACCGGCGCAAGCTTCCGGCGGTGCTGCACCGGATGACGTCCCGATGCTCGCGCAACACTTCCAGCAGCGGTTCGGAAACCTTCAGCGCGCTCACCAGC
>JAQGOT010000322.1 GCA_028293465.1 Pedosphaera sp.
TATAAATCTCAGCCAGCATCTCCATTGAAGATTTCATACGTATCGAATGGCTTGAAGATTAACATTCAGCCCGCAGTTCGCATATTGAATTGGGACGGCACATCGAACACCGACTTGGTTAGCCGAGGCTGGCGGTCAAAGAAGATATGGCACCAAAACCCTCGAGGGAGAAAGAGTGGCGACCCTAACGGGAATCGAACCCGTGCACCTGCCGTGAAAGGGCAGTGTCCTAACCGCTAGACGATAGGGTCGTCAGGGGCGTGCAATATAAACAGAGTTTGCGGGATGTCACGCAAATAAATCACGCCCGATGCGAATTGAATTTAGAGCAAACGCCCCTGCTCCGCGACTAAAAATTTCAAATGTCGAAGTTTAAAGGTCGAATTGGTGTTTGGGGTTGCCAGCAGTGCTTGCGGATGAGGAGATTGACGCCGTTGTGTGGGTGTGTCAGGCCTCAAGGGAGCCTTCTACTGTTTGAGAGGAGAGGTCTGGCCGACGACCCAGCCTGATGCGGCGGATTATAAGTTACGCAGCCATGGCTGGGTAGTCGATACGACGGGTTGCGAGGGCAAATCAAGGGTTGCGGTCACCGCAAGTGTTTGCGGGACAAACATGTAATGGGTATATGAGGAACGTACAGGCTGAACCTTCATTGTGACAGAGCCTGGGTGCGCATCGGAAGGAACATCACGGCGCCAGCCTGCGGCATCAGATACGGCGGTTAATTGCTCCGGCAGGCGCGGGGCTTGACTCCCCCGGTCTGTAAACAATGGCGCAGGCCCCGCCTGCCCTGCTCAGTGCGCGGCCGTGATTTGCGCTGTGTATTGCGCGGGCGTCATCAAACTCTCCAACTCCGCTGGCGCGCTCAACTTGATCTTATAAAACCAACCGCCCGCGTACGGATCGGTGTTCACCAAAGCCGGGTTATCCACCACCGCCTTGTTGACCTCCACCACCTGACCGCTCACCGGCGAATAAATATCGCTGGCGGTCTTCACCGATTCCACCACCGCGCAAGCGTCCCCCGCCTTCACCTGGCGGTTCGCGGCCGGCAACTCGACAAACACCACATCGGTCAGCTCATGCTGCGCGTGGTCCGTGATCCCGATGGTGGCCGTGTCACCACTAACTCGCACCCATTCGTGCGATTTGGCGTATTTCAAGTCAGCAGGTACGTTCGACATAATGGATGAAATTCAGTCAGGGTTTGTGGATTTAGTCAAACAGGTTTTCGGAAAAGCGGTTTCGGCACAATCATCGCCGGCGCGCGCTGCCCGCGAATTTCGATTTCAATCGCCTGCTGTCCCTTGGCGAACTCCGGCTTCACATACCCCATCCCGAGGCCGATTCCCAGCGACGGGCTCTGCGTGCCGCTGACCACTTCACCAATCAGCGCGGCTCCCGGTCCCGTGCTCCAGATCGGATAATGCGGCCGCGGTGGCGCGGATTTCTCCGTCATTTTAAAAGCCACCAGTTTCTTGCTCACGCCGCCAGCCTTCTGCTCCGCCAGCGCCGTGCGTCCGACAAACTCGCCCTTGTCCAACGCCACAAAAAATCCCAGCCCAGCCTCGATCGGCGTGGTCTCCTCGTCGAGTTCATGGCCGTACAAAGGATAGCAAACCTCCGTCCGCAAAGTATCGCGCGCGCCCAGGCCCGCCGCCTGCAAGCCAAATGGCTGCCCCACCGCCATGACCATGGACCAGATTGCGGTGATGATTTCCGCCGGCGCGATAATCTCAAAACCTTCCTCACCCGTATAGCCGGTGCGGCCCACCCATGCCGGAAAACCCGAGAATTGGAACTGCGCAATCTGGTTTTTCTTCAGTTCGGAGGCCCGACTCACCACCGCCCCGCCGGTGGACCCACCCGAGAAACATCGGTCGATAAATTCGCTGACCCGCGGGCCCTGGACCGCCACCGCGGCCGTCTGGTCGGAAACATTGTGCAGTTCAACCGAGCCGCGCTTCGGAAACGCGGCCAGTCGCCGCTGGAGCCACGCCAAATCAGGCTCGATGCGGGACGCATTGATGATCAGCAAGTATTCAGTGTCAGCAATCCGGTAAGCGTAAAGATCATCGATCACGCCGCCGCCTTCATTGCACATCAAGGTATATTGACCCAGGCCAGGCACCAGCTTGCGCACGTCATTGGTCAGCGTGTGATTCAGGAATTCCTCCGCGCCGGCGCCGGTGACGAGCACCTCGCCCATGTGCGAAATGTCGAACATCCCCGCCGCTTTGCGCACGGCCTGATGCTCATCCATGATGCTGGTATACTGGACCGGCATTTCCCAGCCCCCAAATTCAACCAGGCGCCCGCCCAACTTTTGGTGGATCTCGAATAACGATGTGCGTTTCAACATAGCAGTTAGCTGTTACAACCATGAAACCTTACTCCTCATCCGCTCGCCGGAAAGAGAAATTATTTACCCTTTCACCTCGCAATTTGCATGCCGCCCGTCGCCCCCGCCAGTGGGAAAATGCAAATGGCTGGACGACGGTTCTTCCTCCTGGAAGCAAGGCTGGTGTTGGGCGAGCCTCCCGGTAAGACGTCGCAAAAATAACTCGGGCAATCATGGCGCGGGAAGTTCTGCGTCTGGCTGGGCGCTCGCGTGGTGCCTACCCGCAGGGATCACCCCTTCAGCTCGACAATCCCTTCCTCGTCCGGCGGCAGATTCAAAGCTGCGGCCACCGCCGCCGGGTCCGTGGTCTCAATATACGCGCCATGATCGCGCAGAAAGAAAAACAGCCACGACTCAAAATGCTCCGCGCTGGTTTCCATGACCAGCTTGAGTTCGGACGCGCCGGATGGCTTGGGATGCAGACTCAGTTGATGCGCGGTCTTCCTGCCCGCCTGGTCGAAAACGATCAATTTTGCTATCATGACCTTCTCCGTTGCTTTCGGGTGCTGAGCCGCCTGAAACCTTCCCGGGCCGCCTAGCCCCACTTTTCCACCAGCATCTGCGCCTTCGGAATCCCCAGATTCTCCAGCACCAGCTTCTGGGTGTTCTCGACCAACTCATTCGGTCCGCACGCATAAAACACCGTGTTGGGCCCGTCCCCGATATGGCTCCGGATCCAGTCCGCGTCGATGCGCCCGCATCGGCCCGTCCACGGGTCGTTCGCTGGCAACCGCGTGCAAGTCACGTGAAATTTAAAGTTCGGATTCTCCTGCTCCAACTGCCGGAATTCCTGGTTGAAAATAATGTCGTTGGTCGTTCGCACGCTGTATAGAATCGTGATCTTTGTTTCCAACTTGCGCCGCGTGGCCTCCCGCACAAACCCGCGGAACGGCGTCACGCCCGATCCCCCGGCGATGCAAACCAGATGCTTGTTTGGCTCCAGCACCGGCAGAAATCTCCCCGTCGGCGGCAATACCCCCAGCCGGTCGCCGACCTTGGCCCAATCCACAATCCGCGTGCCCATCTTGCCATCGCGTTTGATGGTCACCTCGTAGCAACCCTGGTCCAGCGCGCACGAGGACAGCGAGTACGCGCGTTTGTAATTCGGCGTATCGGGCCAATAAACCGTGATGAATTGCCCCGTTTTGAAATCCACATGATACCCTTCCGGCCACTTAAGCTTGATGGTTTTCGTATCGGGCAATTCCATCGTTGCTTCGTCAATTACCATTTCGGCAACTATTTTCGCCATATTATTCCCAATGATCTAAATAACGTTAATGCGAGGGCCTCGATTCTGTAAAGCATGCATCACGAAGGTTTAAGAAACGCCAGTTAGGGAAGGCTTCCAATCGAGGCCTGACTTCCACCGAGAGGAGCTTATACAAAGTTGGCGGAGAATTCCAGCAAGATTCCAAACTTTCCGCGTTGCCTGCGGTTCGGCGGGTGAGCGCGTTTAGGTCGTGTCACACCTCACCACCGTCATCGGCACTCCTGCTTCAAGCCTCCCTTACTTCACCGCGACGCGCTTCGGCGCCACATCCAGGCAAACCCCTTCCTTGGTGCTGCGGGCGTAAATCCGGCCATTGCTGATGCTCGCACTGTTCCAACACTTGCCGTCCAGCACATGCTCCCGGGCCACTTCGGTGTAGGCTTCCGACGTCGCCTTGACCAAAACCAGGTCTCCGGCATCGCTCAAGACCACCACGTGCCCATCCACCAGCGTGCAACCGCCCGGACCGAAGCCCGGCTTCGACCACATCACCTTACCGGTCGCCAGTTCCACGCACTTCAACGGCGCTTTCCCAAATTCCCCGTGCCCAAACAAGCCATACAGAAACCCGTCCGCGCAAACCGGCGTGCTCCAATGATTGTTGATCACGTTCGCTGGTTGAAACCACATTTCGGTGGCCGTAAACTGGTTTCCCTCCTTGGTAATTTCGCATGCGCTCGACCCCACCCCGTACCCCGCCGAACAATAAACCATGTCCCCCGAAACGATCGGCGACATGGCCGTGGAGGTCGCGTATTTGAATGGGTGGCGCCAAAGCACCGCGCCGGTCTTGGGCTCCACCGACACCAAACCGCTCTGCGTAAAGAAAATAACCTGCCGCGTGCCCAGGATGGTGGTCGCCACCGGGGTTGAATGCGTCATCTTGTCATCCTCTCCCTTCCAGACCAGATGTCCATCGGTCTTGTCGAACGCCAGCAAGGATTGTCCCGGGCCACCGCCCATGACGAACACAAGGTCGCCGTCGATCAACGGCGAGGCTGCGCTCTGCCAGGTGATGTTCCGGCCTCCGTGCTCCTTCATCAAATCCTTGGCCCAAACTTCCTTGCCGCTGCCGGCCTCCAGGCACTTCAAAACCAGTCTTGAGGACAGAGTGTAAACGAGGCCACCTTCGAGTGAAGGCGTCGAACGCGGACCATCCCCGCCATCATTGCCGGGCACCCCCCGGTTGCCGCCACCATCATACTTGGCGATTCCCAACGGCGCGGCCCAAAGTTCCTTGCCGGTGTTCGCATCCAATGCCACGCAAACTTCCTGCCGCGCGCCCTCCACCTCGCGGGCCACCAGCGTAAACGCCTTGCCTTGGCCAACCGTAAACCCGCTAAAACCATCCGTGAGCGGCGTCTTCCACAGTTGCCGCAGACCGCTGCTAGGCCAGGCCTTCAGGATCTGCTCTGAGCTGGCCCCATTGTGGTTGGGACCGCGATACTGCATCCAATCCTCGCCTTGGCTCGACAATGTTAGCAACCCTGTGATCGATCCCAACAGAAAAATAGTTCTCGTTTTCATCGAATAATCTGGGGCGAATATAGCACGGTTCTCCCCTGTCAATACAATGATTTTTCAACCGGCAATCCCGTCACTACTAAGAACGCCTCTGCGGCCGTCTCACCCTGAGACAGCGCGGCCTCGAACTGATACCTCCCCGCACGTGACGCGCTCCACGGGTTTGAGCTCCCAAATCAGCCTTGCGCTGCCACCTCGAGCCCCAGCCGGGCGAGCACCTCCGATGCGAGCATCTCATAAGCCGCCGTCGCGGGACTGTAGGGATCGTAATACATGATCGGCTTGCCGAAACTGGGCGCTTCCGCCAGCTTCGTCGTGCGCGGGATCATCGTCTCAAAAACGCGCTCGCCAAAATGTTCGCGCACCTCGCTGACCACCTGCTGCGAAAGCTTCGTGCGACCGTCGTACATCGTCATCACGACGCCCAATAGTTCAAGCCGTGGATTCACACCGTTATCGCGGAGTTGGCTGAGGACGCGGCTGACCATCGAGATCCCCTCCAATGCGTAATATTCGCATTGCAAAGGCACCAGCAAACCATCCGCTGCCGCAAACGCGTTCAAGGTGAGAATGCCCAGCGACGGCGGGCAATCCACTAGGACCACATCGAAGCGCTGGGAATCTAAAACCGGTTTTAACGCCAGCACCGCCCTTTGCAGATGGTTCTCCGACCTGGCCAGTTCAATGTCCGCCCCGCACATATCCACTTCGCTGGGGATGACCTCCAGGCGTTCGAACGCCGTCGGTTGAATTTTCTCCAGCAGCGACCCTTCCCCTAACAGCGGCCGGTACGCGCTGCCCCCTTCGGTCTTTTCCAAGCCCAGGCCGCTCGTCGCATTCGCTTGCGGATCCAGGTCAAAGAGCAACACCCGCCGGCCCACCGCCGCCATGCAGGCAGCCAGATTGACGGCGGTGGTGGTCTTGCCCACCCCGCCCTTTTGATTTGCAACCGCTATGACTCGTGTTGGCACCGTGCTGGTTTAATGGTAACAACCCCGACATTCAAGGCTTTCGATGTATGGATTTGCCGAAAACCCCGCTCCCGGGCTGCTCCCAAGCCTCTTCTGCTGCCCAATCCAACCCGCTCCAGCTTCCGGTGGCCCCGACTTCAGCACACGCGGGATCGCTTCCACCTCGTCCGCACCGCCCTTGGATTCGGAGAGTGGCTCGGGCATCGCCCTGCACCGAAGGTTTCAGCGCGGCTGGCTCAGTTTGTGATTTGACTTTGTCGGCAGATGGCCGTGACCACAGCCGCCATGCTCATTTTTCATACGATGTGCGTTGTATTCGGACAGCCCGTCGTCACGGCCCACCAATCAAACTGAGGTCAGACCATCTGAGCCGCCAGTCCGGTATTTGGGACTAATCATCATGGCAGGTGCAGGCGTACTCCGGGTGCTGGCACTGCTCGCAGATCGCGGTGTTCAGGGGGATGCGGAAGTTCCTGGGCTTGGCTTCCGCCGTCTGCCTCAACTGCAACACCACGGTATACTTTTCTCCCGCTGGCAGCGGTGCCTTGGAAACGAGTACGTCACCCTTCTTTTCAAACGCAATCCTGGTTTTACCTGCCGGGGCCTCCGCGATGGCAGTGGCACTTTGATCTTGGGCGGGAACCGGCTTCATGTCCGCCCCGTAAAAGGTTAAGGTGACTGTCCGGTCCTTCTCCACGAAGAACTCGGCGCGGGGCGACTCGTTCCCCAGGAGCCGACCGCCTTTGGCTCCTGCGGTTACCTTCTCTGCCGCCTGGGTTAAATTCATTCCAAGCACCAGCATTCCGATGGTCAGTGTTTTCGTCAGTGTTTTCATTTGTATTTTGGTTATTTGGCCGGCTTGGTCACCTGCACCTGTTCATCCGAACCAGGCGAGGCCGAGCCTTCCTTTTGTCGTTTGTCTTCTGCCTTTTTCTCGCTCAACTCGTAAAGCGTGGGGAGCAATACGAGGGTCAA
>JAQGOT010000338.1 GCA_028293465.1 Pedosphaera sp.
CCGGAGAAGTTTCCGCTCCCGGGTTGCTCTCCTTTTGCTCCTCCGCCAGCGCGCGGCTGCTCCGGAAAGCAATCGTCAGAGCCACCGCCGCCGTCCAGCTCAGCATCACCGCCACCAGCCAGCCTGAGCGACCCACCTCCTTGCCCGATCGCCCGGCCAGCCGGCGGATGCGTTCCAGCAACGGCGCGCCACCGGCGGCGAGCGCGAGTTGCGGCGGGGCCAAGCGCAATTCTTCCAGCGTGGCCAGCGCGCGGGCATACGTGATGCGATCGCCACAGGTGCGGACGGCCAGGTCGTCACAGCAATGCTCGCGTTCCTCGCGGATGCGACGTGACACCCACCAGACCGCCGGATGGTAGAAGAGCAAAGTCTCCGCCAGACTTTGCAAGAGGTTGATGAAGTAATCGTGGCGACGGATGTGCGCCAGTTCATGCGCCAGCACGGCCTCGAGTTGCGCCGGGGTCAATCCCGCGAGGCAACTTGCCGGCAGCAAAATCACCGGCCGCAACCAACCGATCACCGTCGGCACCTCCACCAGCGCCGATTGGAGCAATCGCACCGGCCGGCTGACGCGCAACCGATTGGCAAGTTCGGCGAGACGCTCCTGCCACAATCCTTCGAGCGGAATGGCGGCGGTCCGGGTCAGTCGCCGCACCTGCAACCAGCCGATGAGCAGCCTGCCCGAAAGTGTGAAGACGCCCAACGCCCACGCGATCACCAGCCACGACAAGTTGTGATCCAGCCGGTCGGTCAGGCTCAGTTTGTCCGGCAACGGCTTGAATGAAACCACGATTTTCGGTTCAGGTGCCGCGTCGCTGCGCGTGCTCCCCGCCGGGGCGGCGGAGGCAATGAAGTCGGTGGCTGGCAGCGGCGGTTGAATTTGGGATTCACGCGCCAGATGGCTGAAGGTAATCACCGGCGCGAGCACCATGGCGGCCAAGGCGGCGCAACCGGCCAGGTAACGCTGGTTCGCTGAACCGGAGCGCAGCACGCGCAAACAGAGCATCAGCCAGACGAGAATCGCCAGGCCTTGCCAAAGAAAGTGCACCAGCGTCCAGCCCAGGCACGGAACCACATTTTGAGTCATCGGCAAGTTCATCACGCCTCCTTTTCCAGTTTGTCCAACAACCGGCGAATCTCCGCCAGTTCCCGGGGTGAAGATTTCTTGGATGCCAAGGCTTGCATCACCAGTTTCTGCGCCGACCCGCCGAACGCGCGGTCCAGCAGGTGCCCCACCAACTGGCGCTGGACGTGTTGCTCGCTGAGCACCGGTTGGTAAACGTGTGAACGTTCGGATTCATCACGCCGGACCAACCCCTTCTCCGTCATGATCTGCAGCATCTTCAAAACGGTGGTGTACCCGGTTTCCTGCACGCGGTTGAACTCCGCGTGGACGGCCCGGACGGTGGCGGGACCCAGGCGCCAGAGCACACGCAAGATGGCCAGTTCGGTATCGGTCGGCTTCGGTGGCGGGGATTTCTTCATGCGTTTGGAGTTGTTGGAAGGCGATACTACGAATTGTTTCGTAGGTGTCAACGAATAGTTTCGTACTTCGATTCACGGCCGCGGATGGGACGGGTTTGCGGATGGGGAGGTGACCGCCATTTGCCCGCAGAACACGTAGAATGACGCAGAACGATGGGGCGGAAAGGGGAAGCCGGGGAGGTTCCGCCTGGTAAACGAGCGCCTTGGCGATGCCGCTGTTGAGGTATGTCGTTGGCGGTGGGAACGGGTGGCTGGAAGTCACCCGAACCGGCAGCCAAGATGGCTGCCCCACATGGGAGTCCGGCCCTGGTGTGGTCAGTTGACAAGGGTGCCAGGGTCACCGAGTTTTTGCGGAGGGCTTTGGCTGAGAATTTCCAACGGGCCTGCGTAGATCATGGACGGGAACAAAATTGTATATGTGCTTACGTGGATTGACTCGCTCGCGTGGATCGTCTGCTTCTGGTGGATGCACCGGATTTCATCCCGTCAGGATGCCATGCTAAACCAACTCAAGGATCAGACCCGTCGCATTGAGCGGCTTTCAAAAGCAGAGCATGATTTGATCAAGGAAGTTCACCCTCAGGTCGGCGAAATCAAGGAAGGGATACAGGAGGTGGTCGAAGCCGTGCGGGAGCCTCCCGAACCGAATCCGCCGGCGAAACCAAAAGGCAAGGGCGGATAAACTGCAAAGCCGTCACGAACCGGTAATTTCTTCAGGGACTACAATGGCTTGGGCTGCCGCGCTGGAAGCGGAGCACCGCTCCCTGTGGCTTGGTTCAAATGCTGTTGGGATCCTCGTGCAGGCAAGCGTTCACACCTTTGCGAGGGTCGGCTCGCCGGCCGAGTCGCAAACGACGATCCGGTAATCAATGTCGCTGAAATAGAACAGGACCTGAAAATTCTTTAACTTCAAACCTCGTGCCACCGCGCGGGCATGGGCGGTGAAGGACAGGTCCTTCGCTTCCTGGGGGCGATCAGTCCATTGATCCTGGTGGCCGAGGAAAAGCTGGCTCTCCGCATCTATTATCAGAACTTTCATATCTGATTCCGAACATAGCCGGTTCCCTGCGCCGCGTAATCCTCGTAAGGTCTGATTCTGCTGTAGGCGGCACTCCTACAACGCTCCAGCCCGCGAGGCAAACGGCCGGAAAATTAGCCCTGCGAATGTTCATCTGAACGTTGGCAACTGAAATGCTAGAGTCTAATCCACCTCAGTAAGCACCTCTGGGAGTTGGTATGGCGGAACTTTTCGAAATATTATTGGTTGAGGATTATGAGCCCGACGTTCAACTGGTGCTCCGGCTTTTCCGTAAAAACCGGATCGCGAACAAGTTACACGTGGTTCATGATGGCATTCAGGCGATGGATTTTGTGCTTTGCCGGGGTGCCTTCCGTGAGCGCACTTTCGGCGTTCCATCAGTCGTCGTAATAATGGACATTCGCCTGCCGAAAGTGGACGGCTGGGAGGTACTACGCCAGATGAGGCTGGATCCGCGGACCAGAGGCATCAGTGTGGTGGTCATCTCCGGTTCGCTGTTCCCCGAGGAGTTGGAAAAGTCCCGGCGTCTGGGAGCGAATGCCACCCTTTCGAAACCGATCCGACTTGAGAGCCTGCGGGACGCCCTTGCCCGATCCGGATTTACGTTAACCACCTTGCAAGAAAAGCAGACCTAAACCGGCCGACCGTTCCAGTTGAGCCTGCGAGGAGGGTCTATCTCAGGTTTGAGCCACCGCCAAATAAAACCGCGTTGGGGCGCAACCCGCGCTCCGCCATCTCGCATGCAGGATGGGACTCCGTAACTAAAAGGCTCGTGGGAACCCCTTCATTTTGAGGGATTGCCCACCTCCCCCAGCCTGGATCACGCGATGGCCGCCAAAACCCCACGCATATAAGCGATCGATTCGACGACGCCGGTCATGGGGGCCTCGCCATTGGCCTCGTATTCCAGGCCGATATGGCCGGAGAATTTCTGTTTGGCCAGAGTCTTAAGCACCGCGACGATATCAATCACACCCTTGCCAACTTCCGTGGCCGCGCCCTTCGCCGTGGCCGTCGTCACGTCTTTCATGTGGAAATCGTAAAGGCGCTCCACGCATTGTTCGATGACCACCACCGGGTCTTCGCCGATGCGCACCGTATGACCCACGTCCATGCAAATGCCCAGCCGCGCATCACGATTTTTCACCAACTTCAAGACGTCGAGCGGTGACGGATACTTTTTATCGGTCGGGCCGTGATTATGGATGGCAATACGAAGATCATACTCCTTGGCCAGCTTCTCCACCGTATCCAAGGCTTCCGGGTCCGGGCTGCAAACAATCGTGGGCATGCCGGCATCCTTGGCGTATTCGAATATCGCGCGAGCTTTATCTGGCTCGTTCTTGATGTAAATCACTCCTCCGCCCATCAGCGTCAAACCGGCCGTCTCGATTTTCTTCCGCGCTTCCTGCCGCTCCGCCGGGGAACTTTTAAGGGACAGGTGCACATCTTTCAAATTGATATACTTCAGCCCCACCTGCTTGGTCATCGCGATCGCCTCATCCAGCGTGAACTTGCGCAAGGTATAAGAGGCCATGCCGAACTTCAGCCCGTCAAACGGATCCCGCTCCGCCTTGGTGGCCGCTCCGAAGGTTTTGGCGGGCAGTGCGGCGACGGCGGCCAGGGCGGTTGAACCCAGCAGCCCGGTTTGCAGAAAGCGGCGGCGATTGAACGGTCCGATGTGTTTCATAATTATATGTCGGGTAAAAAGAGTTGGCTCATTTCAACTCTGCCGGCCGTTTTTCGCAAGCAGAATACTGCCCGGCGTAATGCCGGGGGCGCATCCGCGCACTGCCTCCGAGCCGTCGGAACACCGGCTTGCCGGCGGCTTGGATGGCTCGAGTTCGCAGGTCATCGGTGGGTTTGCCACGCGTTAAGCCGACTGGAAGTCGGCGCTCCGGGGCAGTGCGCGGATGCGGCGTAATGCCGGCGGGTGAAGCAGCCCCCGCCCACAAAGCCAGATCAGAACACGGGAATCTTGTAGTAAAAAAACCAACCCTCGCCGGTGAGTCCCACGTCAATATCCTGCGACTTGTACCAACTCACCCGGCCATCCTCGAACAGAAAATTGCCGCCGGAGGGCTCGCCCCCGCGCTTGATGTGGTTTGCGTACGGGGTATTGGCGCTGAACCAACTGCTCCCCAGGGCCTGTTTCATGTCCATGGCCACCGGCGCGTTCCGAAAGTCACCGCCCACTTTCTTCCTCTCCACCCAGCCTTTAAGGCCGCCAACGTCGTAGTCAAAACCCCGACCCGCGTTCATCAGCATCGCCGGGTCCCGGTAAGGCAGATAAAAGTAGCCAACCAGGTGCTGCAACCCGAAATCCGGCGTGTCCCCCAACTCCACCGTCCGGTGCCATTTCTGGGTCGGGCAGAAGAGCACGCTGGATTTATCCCTTTCCACGGTGGGCTTGGTCAGCGGAACGAGGTAACTGGCCATGAAGCTTTGCACGTTGGTGCCGCACCAACTGGCATGCGCGCCGTCGCGATTGTCCGGAAAAAAATCTTGATTGTCGCCCGCATAGGCACCGAGCGCCACTCCCCATTGCCTTAGGTTGCTCATGCACAGGGTGCGATCCGCCCGCGCCTTGGCGCTGCTCAGCACCGGCAGCAACAACGCCGCGAGAATGGCAATGATGGCAATGACGACGAGCAATTCGATCAACGTGAATCCGCGCCGGGAATCAGTCTCCGCGTTTTCCCCGCGATGATCTGCCGAATTCGCTCCTTTCAAACTCCCCATATCCATCCCTTTTACGAACCAATCCGCCTTATAATCAAGATTAAAGCTTCCACACTACAGCGGAAAAGCCCGCGCCAATGCCTCAGTTCCCGTAGAACGTTCCCGCGGAACTTACCGGCATCCACAAACCGCCGCCGATGTATTGCAGCTCGACTGCGGAATATTGGATGCCGGTCAGGTAACCCCCAACCGAAGTGCTGGCGGCTGAATTATAAAGCAAGCCGTTGAATTCCGCCGCCAGCAGCCTCGTCCCGTTGCCCGAATAGGCCACACACCGCCAAGGATGCGAATTACTGGTCAGGTCGAAGCGCGCCGTCCAGGTCTGCCCCGCGTCGTACGAACTGTAAATCTTGTCGCCGTTGGCAACCGCGACCATGTTTTTGCCATCCGCCGAGCAGGCCACACCGGACCAGGGGCGGGTGGCGCTATCGCGCCGAGTCCAATTCGCTCCCGAGTCGCCGGAGGTGTAAATCCAGTCATTATTGGCCACCGCGACCAGCTTGACTCCATCGCCCGAGGAAGCGACGTAGATCCAAGGGCGGTTGCTGTCGCGATTTGTCCATGTCACCCCGGAATCGGCGGAGGTATAAATTTTATCATTATTGGCCACCGCCACCAGCTTCACGCCATCCACGGAGGAGGCAATGGAAACCCATGGCAACGAGCTCGCGCGCTGCGTCCAATTTGTGCCCGCATCGACGGAGGTGTAAATGAAGCCGTTATTCACCACCGCCGCGAGTTTCGTCCCGTCCGCCGAGGAGGCGATGGAATACCAGGCGAGGCTGCCCGCGCGCGCCGTCCAGTTCGCGCCCGAATCGACCGAGGTGTAGACCAGACCGCTGCTCACCGCGGCGGCCAACCGCGTTCCGTCGGCCGAAGAAGCGACGGAATGCCAGGCTTGCGAGGTGGCGCGTTGCGTCCAGGTCGCTCCCGAATCGACCGAGGTATAAATAAAGCCGCTGCTGACTGCCGCAACCATTTTGGCGCCATCCGCGGAGGAGGCGACCGCCTGCCAGGCCAGGTTGCCGAGGGCGTGGTTCGTCGTCCAAAAGTTTCCGGCTGGAAGGCCAAGATTTCCGGTGAGGATGGACTGGCCGGCGTTCTGCGAAAGTTTCCAACCGCCCGCGCCCGCGCCGGAAATCCGCATCATCGTCCCGAGCCCCGGACTGGCGGGCAGGATCACGGTCACCTGCGAGTTGTTGGTCGTTAAGTAGGAAGTGTTGGCCAAGGCCTGTTGTGACAAGGTCTGCACGACCTGCCAGATGGGATTGGCGGGCAGGATGCCGACGACGTTGGTGATGTTCACATTGGTCAGGCCGGCCCCATTGCCATTGATGGTGCCGCCAGCCGTTCCGGAGAAGGTGCCGGAGGAGTTGCCGCTAAACGTGCCGATGGACGCACCGCTGAAGGTGCCGCTCAACGTGCCGCTGAAGGTTCCCGTCGCGGTGACTGGACCGGTGAACACGGAATTTCCATTGAGCCGCGGAATATTGGCGGTGAGTTGGTTGTCGGTGATGGATCCGGGATAACTCGAAGCCACGGCAGCGCGGTATGCATAGGGAACTGAGGTCACGGGTTGCAGCGGGCTGAGAATGTCATAGGCCGCGGAACTGCCATTCGTGCGCACCCCAATTTCCAGGAACCGTGGAGTGCCATTCAGAGAGAGCCCGCCGAAGTCCAGCGTCGTGGTGAAGAGGCCGTTGCTCACCGTTACGGGGGCGTTGGTAAGGGTCGCTCCCACCTGGTTAGTTGTCGCGTCGCGCAATTTGAACTGGAGGTCGAAATTCCCATTGGCGGGCTGGCCGCTGCCTCCCAACAAACGGCCCTGATAGCTGAACGCACTCGTTTGCGCGTGTCCGGTGGTGGTGCAGGCGAAAAAACTGCCGAAGGCGGCGATTATCAAGATAACCGAGGCACAATAACGATTCATAGCATCTTTGGCCGACTATTTATCTGCCTAAAACTTCTGTTGCCAGAAATCCCGGCTCGGTTTCGGAACCAGGAAAAATGGCAAGCTCAAGCATCAGACCAAATCGGCAGGTTTTTGCTAGGAAATAGTTGGAGAAATTGGTGGAGGGAAGGAGTAAACCAGCGTTTGGACAACCCGGTTTCAAGCTGGCGGGTCAGACATCCTTGTTTGACGGTGCGCGGTGCATCTTGCCCCGCGTTCGGGTTGGTGGGGGGATGGGAACGGGCGGCAGGATGCCGCCCGAACCGTCAGGCTGGAAGCCTGACCCACATAGGAGGCGTGCCCCCGGACGACACCGACTTCGAGCGGTAGCGCTTTGCCGGAGCGGGCCGAGGGTTTTCTACGCGGCAGAGCCGGTGTTCACAAATTCCGGATCAGCGCTGCCAGCCGGGCTGGAATCCGCCGTGAAGGGTCGGTTGTGCGAGGTGAAGAAATCCATCTTGGCCTTGGCGGCGGTTTGCTCGAGATATTTCAGGACTGGCGCGCTATCCGGGTTCGGGTTAGCCGAGCGATCCAGCAAGGCCACAAATGCGCCTCCCTGCTCTTTTCTCCTGGCCAGCCAGAGCCGAATCCAACTTCTTACTTCCGCCGGCAGTTTGTCGCCTTCATAGGCGGCGATGATGATAATGTCGGCCTCGGCTGCTTCCGCTGCGGCGATCTCGCGCAATTTGGGAATTTGGAGGGCGTCAAATTTCCACATGTTGTCATGAACCTCGCAATCCCGCCCGAATTGCCCGGCGAAAATGTGGCGCGTTTCCATGGCCAGTTTACCAGCCGCAAAATCGTCGTAAGCAATCAAAACCGTCAAAGCATGTTCCTTGTTCGGCGCGAAATGCGCCCCGGAGATGTCGCCGTTTGGCAGAATGTTCATGGTTCAAAAAGATGGCGATGGCGGCCGCGTTCAACAAGTGGGGTTTACCCCCAGTTGTTGCAAGAAATGTGGTTGCGAGGACCGAGGTATGTGGGGCAGATCACGAGAACGGGATGGAGTCGTCGTGGCGGAACGCGCCTGTCACGCGGCGGCAAGGGCGAGCACTTTGGGACGCGCGCGACTGAACAATTCTTGAATTTCCGGGACGTTGGGCACGCGTGCGCGTGCGAATGCTGCCTCCAACCGCTTCTGAGTCAGTGATTCCTGCTGGAGCAAAAACCGGATGTCTTGTAAATCGTCGTCATCCCCACGCGCCATTTTGGTCAGGACAAGGTCGATGGTCGCTGGCCGGAAAACCGCCAGTTTACGCAAACCCAAAGCAAGTTCCAGCCGGCGGTCGAGCCAATCTGGTTGCAGGATCACATCGAGCTCGCGGAACAAATGGGTCAGGTAAAGACCGTCCGAGTCCAATTCAGCATTGGTGCGCTGCACGGCTTGCCAGAAATCTTCATGTTCGTCGGGCGGTTGCAACCAGGCCAAGGGCAGAATGCCGTCCACATCTTGGGTGTTGTGAAAATGAGCCGGTGATTGGGGATAGCCCAATGCCAGTGCTGACCGCCCGAAAAGCGTGATCTCGGCGGGCAAAGTGAGATGCTGGTCGAGTGTTCTTAGAATGCGAAGCGGGTTGCTCATTCCGCTGGTTCGCGCCGTTGCAGCCACTTGATGTCCTGGCCACCCGCGAACGCGGTAACGCCGGTTTGGCTGACAAAACGGGACCAGTGCGGCAGCGCGTCCAGGGGACAAGGCAATCGCGGTGGCAGATGGCGGAGGAGATACGACCAAGGCGGGGCGTCCGGCGTGAACCGCGCCGCAATGGTGGCAATGTGGAACAATACCGGTTCTACCCTTTCCTTTACCGCGAGCCTCGCAAGCCGAGGCGCATCGGTGCATGGTGAACTCAACAGTTGGGCCGCTGCGCGTATGAAAGTCGCGTTGTACGGATGCTGGCCAAGACATAGCGCCACGGCAAGTTCCTCATGGCTCAGGTTGGAATCGTCGGGCGGGAGGTCCGCGGGAAAATCACGTTCGTAGTGGCTGGCACCGCGGCGGACGGCACATTTGAGCAGCCACTCGCCGACCCGGTCTTCCGGACAACCGCTGGTCTGGCAAATCTGATGAAGCAAGGGCGACACATGAACAGTATCGCCAAGCCTCTTGGCAAGGGGCGCATTGCTCAATTGCTCAATGATTTCCACGCCGAAACTATAACACCGCCGGGACATGGCTGGCGAATTCCTTTTTTGAGGAGTTGGGAGGTTGCAACATGCGAAGGAATCATAATGAGGATTTACTTCCGCCGCCCTCTGCCATGGATTTGGATTCTTGTTCTAGGATCCTTTTTGTGGTTACATATCATCGCGTTACGAAGCTGGAACAACAGCTCCACAACGTGCACACTGGAGTACGCGCTTCCGCATGATAAGGAGCCAGCCAAGCAAACCGCCGACGAACGAGGCCACGATCACGAAGATAGAGAAACCGCCGGCAAGCGCGACGCCAGCGCCTGCGCCAAGCTTACCGCCTGTGGACGAAATCTCCGCCTGATGAACTGCGGAGACTTGCTGCGGAGTTAAAGTCTGCAGCTCTGAATCATCAACAGGTTTACTGGTGACGACTTTTACGATAATGGGTTCGGGTATGTGCTGCGGAACGAGCTGCGAACGAACTTCCTTTTCAAGCACCGGTGAAATCTGGGACGTGGTCGCGGCGGTTCCTACAAGTATAACGATCCCAAGCAGCATGCCGAGCATAGATGGAACAAGAAGGATGAATCCTATGGCGACGACAGGACCGCTCATGCGAAATGTCTTGCGCCTGACTAGCGCGCCTTGGCCGCATGTGTGGCAAAGTGGATTCTGTTGTGGGAGCGGTGGTGGTATATTCATTTCAGCAGATTAGCTTTATGTGTCATGAAACCTCAGAGGTGAGTTCAGCGACACGGTCCGCGAGGGGGTGCGATTGCAACCGGAGCGCGATGGCCGGGTTAGATGCAGCGCTTGGTTAGGCCACGGCATTGTCATAACCAATATCAACTACTCGCCAAAAATCAGGCGTGAAAAACCGACAAACGCACCGCAGACAATCATCCCGATGCACAGCCACCTGAACTGCTTGAACGTCATCTTTGGCGACAACTTGCCTGGGTGAAAATGGATGTATGACCAAGCGTAAATGCCAGCCGCCATGAGCAACCCGCCGACGAACAGGTCATCTCCCCGAAACCAAATTGGTGTTGTAGCTCCAAGCATAATCGAGTGGCCTAACGTCCTGAGCTCAGGCACGCGGGACCAACCAGCGTGAACCGCGCAGCGGAACTGAAGCCGCCCCCCGGCGTTGCCTGCAGCGATTTGTTAGGCCACAACATCTCTGACTCCTCCCTTCGTCGGCCAGCCATGAATCGTGACCTGATGTAGTAAGGTGGCCTCGGAATCCTGTGCCACCGATGACAACTCGTGACCTGACCAATCCTCGGTCATCAAGTGGGTGTGCTCTTTGCGACCCGCCTCTGCGTGCTGAGCCAACCGTGTGAGTGCAGACGCCAAGTAGCGCAGGCCTGCTGCGTCAGCGTGAACAAGAAGCTCATTGCCGTCTTTCGCCAACTCAAAGCTGAGAAAATGGTCTGGCATACGATGTGGCCTAACAATCAATATACGACCGGCAGTCGTATATTAGAATGTCGGATGGATTACCGTCCAAGGGCTGGGCCGACTTTTGGAAGCGACTTGGCGGGAGCCGCTTGCGCTCGCCACCGCGCCCGGTTTTGGCGCCTGGGTCAGGCAATATTGCAACGACGTTAAAAGACTTCCATTTCATTTGCTGAGTGCACCGAAACTGGAGTGGTTTCTGGCTGCTCTCGCCTCCAAGCATGCCGCCCTTGCGCCACAAATCAAGCCTCTTGCTACGGTGTGTCGGGTTGTTTTCACGCGTGAAAGGGGGGCGGTGGTTGGGGGAGACGCTGCGCAGCACGTGGAGATGCTCGCTGGGGCTCGCCGCGCAGGGCGCGAGAGTGATGAGTGAGGGTCGGGTTCGACCCTGGGTAGCCCTCTTTGCATCGGGCAACCCAGGGCTTTGTTCCGCAACCCATGTTGGGGTTGGAAGAAGGCTTCCGCGTGGCAGCGAGGGAAAGCGGCGGGACGCGGTCACCACGTCGGCGCTCTTGGACGGTTGGGTCGCACCGTTGGCGCTTGGGGAGGGGGCGTCGGTGTTTTCCTGGGGCGTTGCCCGCAGGCTGGTATGGAACGGGCCGTTGGCCCTGACGGGAAAGGAAAGCGCGGGTGCTTCCGCACGGGCAACGGGGGGAAAGCGGCGGGACGCCGCTGCCACGTTGGCGGAGTCGCCGCGGGGTCCGGTCAGGCGTTTGTAACGGATGGGCGGGTTCGTGTAACGGCATGTAACGGCGATGTAACGCTTTGAGTACGGGGAGGTGGTTGTGGGCCAACGTTGTAACGCTTGTAACGGCTGTACACTCCCAAGATGCCCAATGACCAAGTCCCAAGCACCAAAGAATTTCCAAATTCCAATGACCCAAGTCCGAAGGCCGGTGCGTTCGTGGGGTTTGAGGGTTTGTTCCCGCACGCGGGACACTCCGGGACACTGGGGATGGGTGTCCACAAGGGTGTGGGCTGGTTCTCGAACGCTTGGTTGGCTTAACGTGCTGCGGGTCATGGACCCGCGCTCCGGGGGAGCCGGTCGGTTAGGATCGGTTCAGGCGAATCCAAGGTGCTTGCGCATGGCCACCAATTCCCAGGGACAAAGCCCCAAAGAATGTCCAAGCGCCAATGTCCAATTTCGGTGTGGTTACGTTCGGCTCAGGATTGATGAATCAGGGCGAATCGGAGCGCCAAGGGTGGCGCATTAGGGTTAATCACCCAAGGCTTGGTCTTTGCGAGCGGTGTCGGCATGTTTTAAGGTTGGAGATAGCCGTTTGGGTTACATCCGACGAGCGACATGACGCAGCGCTGTTTGGCGCGAAAGGCGACGGTGGGTAATCCATGGGACGGCCAGAAGATTTTTCACTAAAAACAGGAACTGCATTATGAGCCCACAAAAAACCAAACGATCCGCTTCCCGAAGCTCCGCACCGATGTATCAATTGAAGATCACGCTGCTGGGCGTGCAGCCTGCGATCTGGCGGCGGTTGGTGGTGCGGGGGGATATGAACCTGGGGCTGTTACATTGCGTCCTCCAGGTGGCAATGGGCTGGACCAACAGCCACCTGCACCAGTTCGTGATCGGGGAGGAGCGATATACCGATCCGCAGTTGAGTTCGGATATGGGTTCGGAAGCGGGGGTTGATCGCAATGAGGAGACGGCCATCCTGATGGAGCTCCTGCCGCAGGCGAAGAGCCAGTTCGGTTACGAATATGATTTTGGGGATTCGTGGGAACACCTGCTGGAGGTGGAGAAGATCCTCGCTCCCGCAAAGGCTTCTGAGCCTTGGGCGAAGTGCCTGGACGGCAAGCGGGCTTGTCCGCCGGACGATTGCGGCGGGACTTGGGGGTACGAGGATTTCCTGAAGGCGATCAAGAATCCCCGCAATCCGGATCACGAATCGATGCTGGAATGGATTGGTGGTCACTTCGATCCCGAACGTTTCGAACTGGAACACATCAACCGATGCTTGCGGCTGTTGAAATGGCCGCGAACGTCGATTCCAGGACTGGCCAGCGTGTTGATGGCGCGGGATCAACCGCGGGGTTGGGTCCGCGAGCCGAAGACCGCGCGCAAAGCCTAAAAGAGTTTAGGGGATGGAATTCAACGCCGCAGGTCGGGAAACACCCC
>JAQGOT010000418.1 GCA_028293465.1 Pedosphaera sp.
CTGGGTGATGATGTGATGCTGGTCGAGCAGGGGAATGATGGCCGCCTGGGGAAAGAGACTTTTGTCGAGCGTGTGCATCAGCGTCCACGCGGTCTTCAAACCAAGGGACCGAGGCGGGCCGAACTCGATGCCGACCATCAACCCGCGCCAGCGGACCTCTTTGAGGAACTCGAAGCGCGGAACCATCGCCTGCAATGCTTGTCCGAGGCGTTTGCCGAGCTTTTCGGCCTGGGTAACCAGGCGGTAACGGTCGATCACGTCCAGTGCCGCCAAGCCGGCGGCCATCGCCATGCTGCCTTGGCTGAAAGTTGAGGAATGCACCACCGAGCGCTGCATGCTGGAGAAGACTTTTTCGTGGATCCACTTTTTGCAAAGCACGGCACTGACGGGCATATAACCGCCGGAAAGCGCCTTGGACAGGATCACGATGTCCGGATCCACGTCACCTTCATGTTCGATGGCCAGGAAGCGACCGGTGCGTCCCATGCCAGTCTGTATTTCATCATCCATGAACAGCGCGCCGTGTTTGCGGCAGAGCGCTGCGGCGTCCCGCAAATAACCGGGCGAGGGGAGGTTCACCCCCTTGCCTTGCACCGGCTCGACTACGAAGCCGGCCACATCGCCTTTGTGCAATTCCCGGTCCAGCGCGCCCAGGTCGTCGAAGGGAATGGCCCGGCACTCCGGCAGGAAAGGCGCGAACCCACTGCGAAAATTTTCGTCCCCGTTCAGCGAGAGCGCGCCGCAGGTCAGGCCGTGAAAGGCTTTTTGGCAATGCAGGATGGCCGGTTTGCCGGTGGCGCACTTGGCATACTTGATGGCCGTCTCGACCCCCTCGGCGCCGGAATTCGCGAAGAACACCATATCGAGTTGGTTCGGCATGCGCCGCTTCAACTCCTGTGCCAGGAGCCCGGACAGCAGCGGCGCTTCCATCTTGACCAGGCTGGGGTAATCCGCGTTGAGAAAATCAATCAATACCCGGCGCACGTCTGGATGGTTGCGGCCCAAACTGAAGACTCCGTAGCCGGAGAGAAAATCGAGGTGTTTCTTCCCTTCCACATCCCAGAGGTAGGGACCCTCGGCGCGGACGTAACAACGATCGAAGCCGATGGTCCGCAGTGTGCGGACGTTGGCGGGGTTGACGTGTGCGTCGTGAAGCTCGTAGTTGCGGCCCTCATGCTCCTTGAGCAAGGCGCAAATCTCCAATCCCGCTGATTGACTGGTGGGAGCTTCAGGATCGGCTTGTATCATCCATGCGCCTTTGCTTTTCCTTATTGCCTTACGTTGGTGCCAAACATTGGGCCACATTGAACGAAGAAATATGTCGCACGGGCAATAGGGTCATTGCCCCAACGGCCACTGCTTTCCGGATCGATATCCTGCCTGAAAGTTGGATCACAACCTGATCCTCTATCATTCCGCCAACGAGGCTCTGGCCATTCGCACCCCGGGCGCTCCGTCCAGCCGGGAGACGTTTTCGAGTTGCAACGGGCTCCCGCTGATACGCTTGCGTAGCTTATTATTTCCAGCAGGGGGCAGAATATCCTTGATTCTTCACCCATATCCAAGTTGGGTATGGGTTAATTCCCAAGAGCGGTCAGATTCCGGTTGTGAGCTTGAAGTGGTATGGAAGAGCCCTTTCTAAGCAACATAGTTAAATTGTCAGGCACTCCTTTTCCCGTCGAGGAAATCAGCGGGAGCGGGCAGGTGAAGCCGCCGCCAACGGCTTCGCTCGCCCACGCAGAGAGTGCGGCAGCGTTGCGGGAGAGTGAGGAGCAGTTCCGGGTGTTCTTCGAGTTGGCAGCCATGGGAGCGGCTCAAGCCGACGTGGAGACCGGGCGGTTAATCCGGGTCAACGACCGTTACTGCGAAATCACCGGCTACAGCCGCGCGGAACTCCTCTCGGAGACCTTTCGCAACCTCACCCATCCCGAGGACCAAGCAGCGGATTGGGAGAAATTCCAGCGGATGGTCCGGGGCGAAACGCGGGAGTATGACGCCGAAAAACGCTACATCCGCAAGGAAGGCGAGGTCATTTGGGTCCACGTGACGTCAACGGCGGTTCGGGACGCGCGCGGCAAGCCGCTCCGGACGGTCGGCCTGGTTCAGGACATCACTGAGCGCAAGCAGGCGGAGGCGGACCTACGCCTGAGCGAGGAGCGTTTTCGAGCGCAATATAAAAATTTCCCGATGCCCACCTTTACCTACCAAGTGAAAGGGAATGGGGAGTTTGTGTTGGTGGATTACAATGACGCGGGTGACACCCTCACTCAGGGCCACGTGGCAGAGTTCATGGGCTGGGCCGCCGGTGAGGTGTTTCGGGATCAGCCGGAGATCCTGGCTGAGATGTCCCGGTGTTTCCGGGAAAAAGCCCCGTTCCACCACGAGTTGCAGTATCGCCTCAGGGCGACCGGTGAAAGCAAGCATCTTGCTGTGACCTATGTTTTTGTGCCGCCCGATCTGGTCATGCTTCATGCCGAAAATATCACGGAACGCAAACTGGCCGAAGCAGCCTTGAAAAAGAGCAAATCGGACCTGGAGCACATGCTGGAGAATATGGGCATTCCGTTTTTCTCCCTGGACCACCAGTGGCGCTATACCTATGTCAA
>JAQGOT010000432.1 GCA_028293465.1 Pedosphaera sp.
GGGGACGGGCGCGTTGAGTTTGGAATCTTTGAGCCGCGGTGCGCTCCACGCCGTCTGCGTGGAAAAAGCCGAGCGCCATGCCCGGGCCATCCGGCATAACCTGGCGGCGATGCAGGCGGCACCGCACACGCTCGAGGTTCGGGTGCAGGACGCCTTCGTGGCGCTAACGCAAATGGCTGCGGCCGCGCGGCAGTTCGATCTCGTGCTGGCCGATCCGCCTTACGGCGAGAAAAATGTCGGCAAGCGGTCGCGTTCCTTCGCGCAACGGTTGCTCGATGACGTCCATTTGCCCCAGGTCCTCAGCCCGGCCGGATTGTTCGTGCTGGGCCATACCAAGCGCGATACGTTGGAGATTCCGCCAGCCTGGACGGAGGTCAAAATGCTCAAGCATGGTGACACCGTGATGCGGTTGCTGAAAGCCGTTGGTGGAGCGGGAACTGCCGGAGCAACTCCCGCGTCCCCCGGAGTGGGTCAGGGTCCGACTTGAATACGGTAAAACCGTTTGCTTAACCCGACGGAGTTGGTGTCGGTAAAAGCCCCGAGGCCGGTCGGCGAATTGGTCACGAGCAGATCCCGCCAGGAGATGAAATTGGTCGTCGCCTGAATATGGTAGTTCCGGTTCGTCTCGCCGTTGAACTGCAGGCGGAAGGGTTTGGTATTGGCGGAACTCAGGCTGAGGCGCGGCAGCACCGGTGCCGGCCGGGTGACGATGGGAAAGCGGACGTCCATGGCGAGCCCCGAAACCCCCACGGCGCCGGGATAAGCGTTGGTGTTGAAGCCGGCCGGCCGTGCCACGCTGAGGTGGGCGGTGAGATTGCTCCCCGGCGGCAGCGTGTAGCCGGGAATGACCATCGAGTTTGAAATGCCGGTGAGCGCATTGGTGGAGAAGGGGGCTGGTGACGAAAAAAGGATGTTGCTGGCAGCGTCGGAAACCGTCACCTGCACCACATCCGAGCTTTGGCCGCCGACGAGGCTCCAGAGGAGCTTGAAGGAGGCGGTGCTGTCGATGGCTTGGGTCGTGCTGAAATTGCTGATCTGCGGCGTGGCCGGATAATTGCCCGGGGTGAAGCCGAGGCCAAATCCCAGGCCGGTTGTCCGAGCGCCATCGTGGAGGCAAAACATCGCGAAGGAGTAACTTGGGACATTGAAGGGACTCCCGGTCGGATAAGCGGTATCCAAGGCCGACTGGGAGTTGAAATGTTCCTCAAATTGCAGCGACGCACCCCCTGGTTGCAGGAGCAAGGTGCGGATCGGCGTGGTCGTCGAGAAGGGTGGCTTGACCGTGGCGTTCGTCACCAAGTTGTTCGTGGTGGCCACGACAAAGGCGTTGAAAACAAAAGCATTGGTGGCGGCCAGAATCGGGGCGGCTGCGCTGGTTTGGACGAAATGCTGGGACTTGATCATCCCGAAGTAATAGACATCCGCGCCGCTGACCGGGCCACCGGTAAGTACAGCGGCCAGCACCAACCAACCAAGGGAAAAAAGGCGCGTCATCGTGCGGGCAACTGCTTAACATAAGGTCACCTGGATGAAAACAACGAAAAACCGAGAGCCTCACGCAGTACAGGTCCCGCAGACCTAACCCGGTCCTGGCAATCTTCCCTTCAAATCCTCCGGACGGAATGGCCCCGGTTCCGCGATCAATTGCCGTGCGGCATCCACCTGCCCCCAGACGTTCCACAACAACACCCCGCGCACCCGTCCTTCCCGCAGGTAATAGATGACCCCTTCGCGATACGGCTCTTTCCAATCCGCCACGGTCTGCAACCGCGCGTCCAGTTCCCCGACGGCCTCGTAGCCCAGTTCAAAAAGATCAGAATAGAAGAACGGAAGATGGTGGTACGGCTCGGCTTTTCCCGCCATGTTCCGACCCGCCAACCGGCCCATGGTGTTGGCGTTGTCCTCGTGTTCCACGCGCAGCCGCTTTCCGAGCGCGGGGTTATGGAAGGCGGCTACATCGCCCGCCGCATAGATGTCCGGTTGGTTGGTGCGCAGAAATTCGTCCACCTCAATGCCCTCGGTCACCGTCAGGCCGGCCAATCGGGCCAGCTCGACATTGGGCTCAATGCCCAGCCCCGCCACGACGCTGTCCACCATGACCTCCCGCTCGCTGCGAGTTTTCAAGACCAGTTGGCCGCCCCGGTTCTCCAGTTCAGCGGCCGATTCGCCCGTCAAAACCTCCACGCCCTTGCGCCGGTAAAAGTTGTTCAGAAACTCGGCGAGATCCGGCGGGAACAGGTGCCCTCCGATGCCGGTCCCGGGAAACAACAGCACCACCTCCTTCTGGTTCATCGCCAGGGCCGCGGCGATCTCCGAGCCGATGAACCCGCCGCCGATCACGGCGAACCGCCGGCTCTTTTCCGTCAGTGCGCGCAGCCGCCGATAGTCGCCCACGGTGCGATAATAAATAATCTCCTCCCCGCCAAAGGTCAGCCGCCGTGGGGTCCCGCCCGTCGCCAGCAGGAGTTTGTCGAATGTGTACCGGTTCTGGTGATCATCGGTAAGGCGCTTGTGCTGGGGGTCGATGGCCTCGACCTTTCGGCCCAGATGAAGTTGCACGTTCCGCCCCCGGATGTGACGCCAGATGGCGTCGAACGGCTGATTCTTCCAGAGCCCTTTGGTAAGCGGTGGACGATCATAAGGCCCGTCCGGCTCCAGGCTGATCAACCCGATCGTGCCGCTGGAATCGATTTCGCGGATACCACTCGTAGCCGCATCCGCCGTCATCCCGCCACCAACGATAAGATAGTTATAATGTGGCATTTCGAAGCGGCGATTTCTGGCCTGGCTGCCGATCAGGCGGCGACCGCTTTGCCGCGCCGCGGGTGCTGCTTGGCCGCCATTTTCTTCTCCAGATAGGCTTTCAAGGCGGCGGCGTTGTTGTGTTCCGTGTCGCGGGCACCGTAAACCAAGGTGATGTCCTCCGCCTGGGCCGCCTGCAATAGCGGCTGCCAGGTTTCAGCCTTCCGGTTCAGCTCGGCGAAGTAACGGCGCTGGAACTCCCGCCACTTCGCTGGATCGTGGTTAAACCAGTTTCGCAATTCGTCACTTGGCGACACGGCCTTGACCCAGCTTTGCACCTTCAAGGCCTCTTTTTTCAACCCACGCGGCCAGAGATGGTCCACCAAGAACCGAGGGCCGGCGCTTTGCTTGGCGGGATCATACGCTCGCTGGAGGGCAATCATAGAAGGTTGTTTTAAACGGCTTTCCTGTTGAAAGAGAGTACCTGCAAACGGACTCGCTGTCAAAACGGTCGCCGACCATTCTTAGTTCGCCGGGACGGACCTGGGCGGGCGGCTTCCTCGAAGGGGATGCCTTATGGGGCATTGACCTACTTCCCGCTTTCGGATTTTGGCGGAATCATCCACTCATCAGCCGCTGGCGGTGGGTTGCGCGGTCCCCGTTGCGGTTTGCAATATGAGTCTTGGCCTTATTCCAATGTTGTCGAATCACCCTGCCCTGGCTGTCGTTGCGCTTGGCGGCGCGCTCCTCGCTCTCCTCGTGGCCACCATGCTGGCGGGCGACTGGCTGGAAGAATTAAAGCAGGAACGAAAAAACCTGACGCGCCTGAAAGCGACCGGCGAGGGTGAGGAAAAGGGGTGGCGCCCTTGAACCTACATCCACCCCTTCCCACATGCCAAACAACAGGCATGTGCTTCAATTTAGAGTGGGGTTGCGGGCCCGCAATGGGGGCTTCACCCTGTGGTGGCGGGTCGATGGCTCCGTTTAATGCTGGCTCGGAGCGGTAAACGGCAGATTAACAGCGCCCCTTTGCACTCACGCGCCCGGCTCGGACCGTCAACCGGCTTCCTTGTCGTTGTTCACCGCCGGGGTTTCTCCGGACTCTTCTTCGGCCGCCTCCGTGAGGTCCGCGGATTTGAAATAGGATCCCAACTCTCCGAGATGCGCGCGGTTTCCCACGCCTTTGGTTTCCAGTTCCCTTTGGGCTTCGGTGGAAAAGCGGGTCCATGGAATGGTCTTGAGCCGCTCCGTCTCGATCGGCTTGCCGCTTAGCTCGCACAATCCGTAGGTGCCGTGGGCGATGCGATACAAGGCCTGCTCGATTTCGTAGAGGGCGTTCTGTTCGGAGGAGAGCATCGCCAGCGCCCAGTCACGATCATAAGAATCGGTGGCGGCATCGGCCATGTGCTCGCTGAAGGTCGGCGTCGCTTCCCGGGCATCCTCGGTCAAGGTCCTCTGGTCGTTCAACAGTTGGTCCTGCAACCGGGTCAGGCTCTTGAAGTGCTCGGTCCACTTTGGATCAACCGGGGCCTGCTTGAGGCTTCCGCCGAGAATATCCTGCGTGGACGCCTTGGTTCGTGATTGAGAACCCTTTGCCGAATTGCCGTTTGCCTTTTCTTTCATCCCTTGAATGTGAATTCCAATGCGCAAAAGCCAATCGGGGTGCAAACCCGCTTTGTTAGCGGCGTGAAGCCGTGGGGTGAAGCCGAGGCGGTGGTGCCGATGCGGGCTGGGGAGGGGAGATGGCGCGCCGGTTTTCGAACAGCAGATTCGGGCGGCAGACGCCAAGGAGGCGGGGCTGAGGAAGCCCGCTGAAGACATTCTGCCACCCGAATCAAATTCTTCCGTCGCAGCGTCAGTCTTGCGCTTCCGGCTGAATTAGAAAATAGGGTGAGAGCCCTACTTGCCAGGTGCGGACGGCAACCGCTGCGCCGGCAAGCTTAGCAGGCGGCTCCCCTTATGGCAGTGAGGCCTGCCTGCCGGGTAAGGGTCGGGCGAGCGTCGGTGAATCCCAAATCACGGGTGTCCACCTTGACCACCTGGCCGTCGCCGGGAAATTTTCTGCCCATGCGCAGATAAATCTTCAGGAGCAAGAGCACTTGTGAGTCGGAGAGTGTTTCATGGGCCATGAACCAAAGTTCGCCGCGGGTGTCAGGGTCAATGACTTTGTTGGGCACGGTGGGTTTTTCCATAGCGCACTGAGGATAGTAGTTGCTCCCGGGCCGGCAATGGAGTACTTACCCCATCAAATCTCGGTCAGTCGAAAAGTGGGAAACCGGCCGGGAAACTGGAGTCTGACATTGCGGGGGTGCATCACCGAGAATTGAATTTTTTGACCTGTCAGGCGGCAGGTTGCACCAAACAAAAAGGCCAACATCCCCTACTTAGATGCTGGCCCTTTTTTACTGCGCAACCCCCAGCTAAGAAGGGGTTGTACGCTGCAAATATTAATCCGGGTTTGAACGGATGCAAGGGGTGTGCGTCCAAACGCACACCGGAACTTTACAGGTGTGGTTTTTTGACCAGTTCTGGGGGGCTCGGCCTGCCCCTGTGGTTCCCGGCTTGACCCGGCTTCGATTGTCTGAACAATCCGCGGGGAAGATTCAAATTTCACAATTGCCATACCTTATGGTTGTTTTAACCCGCTCAGTTGTGTTCCTCGCTGGAATATTATCGCCGCTGCTGCTCTACACCGCCGGCGCACAAGGACAGGAACCGGGAAGTCGGACCCCCGCGGAATTGCAGGCGCTCGTGGATCGGGCAGTCAGCAGGACGCTGGAGGAGTTCGCCGGGAAAAAGCTGGGCAGCAATCAACTGGCGGTGACGCTGGTTGACTTGCGGGATCCGCAGCACCCGGTATCGGCGGGCTATCGTGGGCAGGAACCGATTTACCCGGCCAGTGTGGTCAAGCTTTTCTATCTCGTGGCGGCGCATCGGTTGATGGAGGATGGCAAGCTGAAGGACACGGAAGAATTGCGCCGGGGCCTGCGCGACATGATTGTTGATTCCTACAACGAAGCGACGAGTTACATCGTGGACTCGGTCACCGGCACGACCAGCGGCCCGGAGATGTCCATGCCGGAAATCACGCCGTGGCATGACCAGCGCAACGCGGTGAACCGCTAGTTCACCTCCCTCGGCTACACCAACATCAGCGTGAACAAGAAGCCTTGGGGTGAAGGTCCGTACGGTCGGGAAACCCAGGCCATCAAACTGTTCAAGCCGACCCGCAACCAGTTGACCACCGATGCGACCGCGCGTTTGCTGACGGAGATTGTCACGGGCAAGGCAGTCTCCGCTGATCGCTGCCGGCAGATGATGAAATTACTGGAGCGTGATTTCAAGACGCCGGGCGATAAAGACGGCCAAGCGCACGGATTCACCGGAATCGCCCTGCCGCCCGGCGCCAAATTGTGGTCCAAGGCGGGCTGGACCAGCCAAACCCGCCATGACGCCGCCTACGTGGAACTGCCCGGTGGGGCAAAATTCGTGCTCGTGACTTTCACGGTGGACCATGCGGGGGAGCGCGAAATCATCCCGGCGGTGGCCAGGATTGTCCTTGAAGGGCTTGCTTCGGCTCGGTAGCCGGGTGTCGGCCTCGCGAACCGCCGCCGCCTGTGCGCGCAGACGCACAGTTTTCAGCAAACTCGATTCGGCTATGCTGCTCCCCAGACAACCTTGTGAACTGGAATAACCATTTGCAATCAGGCATCTATTTCGTAAGCTACCGGCTTTAGCTAAGTGGAATGCGACAATTTGTTACCATCGCGGTCAATGCGTTTATGGAACTGGTGCGACAGCCGGTCTTCCTGCTGCTCATGACCACTTCCTCGGTTTTTGAGATATTTTTGGCCACGCCTTATTACTTTGCCTTTGGTGATGAGCCTAAACTGGTGAAGAACAGTGTCTTGGCGGTTATGCTGTTGACGGGGTTGTTTGGGGCGGTTTTGAGCGCTTCCGCTTCGCTGGCGCGGGAGATCCGGGCAGGAACAGCCCTGGCGGTCTTGTCCAAGCCGGTCGGGCGTGCGCAGTTTCTGCTGGCCAAATATGTCGGACTGGTCCTGGCCCTCAGCCTCCTGACCTATGTGAACCTCATCGCCGCTCTGCTGACCAGCCGCATGGCGTTTGATGCCTACGGTTCCACCGATATGTTCGCCTTGGGCGTTTTCGCTGCCGGTCTGGTTGCGGCGTATTTATTGGGCGGTTTCAGCAATTTCTTCCTGCGCCGACCGTTTGTCTCCGATGCCGTTTTCGGCGTGGTTTTCATGACCACCGTGGCGTTTATCCTGATCAACTTTTTCAACAAGGACGGGAAATCCCAGGCGTTTGCCACCGGTGTGGATTGGCGCATGGTGCCGGCTTCGGTCCTGATTCTCTTTGCCTTGTGGATTTTGGCGGGCCTGGCCCTGGCTTGTTCCACCCGGCTTGAAATGATTCCCACCCTTGCTATATGCTCCGGGCTGTTTTTGCTCGGTTTGATGTCCCAATACCTGTTTGGACAGCGGGTGGCGGCGGGTTCCTGGTGGGCATCCACGCTTTACACTGTCACGCCAAATTGGCAGCTTTTCTGGCTCGCCGATGCGCTGGACACGGGCAAGCCCGCGTTTCACTGGGGCTACGTGGCCAAGGCATTTGGCTATGCGGTCTGTTATGTCGGGGCGGTGCTGGCTTTGGCGGTGGCGTTGTTTGAAGATCGAGAACTGAGTTAGGCCTGAGAATGGAAAGAAAATCACAGAATAATGGGCTGATCAACCTGCTGGCATTGCTCCTGGTGGGGGTCGCCAGCTATGTCGTGGCCCGCTATGGCGATTCCCTCGCCGGCCAGGCCAGCGCCCTTTTCATGGCCATCGGCGTCCTAGTCGCCGGGGTGAGTTGGTTCCAAATGCGGTTGGAGGAGCGGGAACGTCTGGAAAAGCTCGAGTTCGATGAACTGAGCAAATCCGCCGCCAGCTCGGCCTTGTTCAACGCCGGCGAAAGCGAAGTTTTTCCCGCCCAGCGGTCCCGCGAACAGTTCGAGCGGTTCATGGTCCCTGCCTTCACGGTTTTGGTTTTTCTGCTGCAAGCTGGTGGCGGTTTTCTGCTCTGGCGCTCGCTCGCCAAGTTTCTGCCTGCGCCGCTAAACCAGCCCATGGTTTGTGGGGGGCTGTTCGCCATGTTGGGCTTGGGGCTCTTTCTGTTAGGCAAGTTCTCCACCACCGTTGCCCGCCTGGAGGGCTTGCGTCTCGTGCGTGCGGGAGCCAGTTACCTGCTGCTGAGCGCATTTCTTTGCTGGGCGGTCGTTGGCGGTATCATTTTTGATTTGCTCGGCTTCGCGAAGGCCGACTTGTATGTGGCTCGCGGACTGAGCGTCATTCTCCTGCTGACCGGCTTGGAGACGCTCATCAATCTCATCCTGGAACTCTATCGTCCCCGGGTCAAAGGCAAGGTGGAGCGCCCGGTTTATGAAAGCCGTCTCGTCAGCCTGCTCGGGCAGCCCGAGGGGCTCATCACCACGGCGGCGCAGACGCTCGATTACCAGTTTGGGTTCAAGGTTTCCGATACCTGGGCGTATCGGTTTTTCGAGAAGGCGCTGGTCTGGCTGATTTTGTTGCAAGTGGGCGTGTTGCTCGCTTCCACCAGCGTGGTGTTCATCGACGCGGGCGAGCAAGGGTTGCTCGAACGGTTTGGTCAGCCGGTCGCGAATCGTCCCGTGCTGGGGCCGGGGGCGCATTTCAAGCTGCCTTGGCCGATCGACCAGGTTTATCGCTATCCCACGGAGCAAATCCAGACTTTCAACATCGGTTTCGCACCTGACCCCGCGCGGGCGGGGGACAAGACCATCCTCTGGACGGTCAGCCACGCCAAGGAAGAGAACTTCCTGGTGGCCAACCGGGAGGTGGCGGTCCTTGAGGCCACGAACAGCCCCGCCAACACCAGCGACAAACGGCCGCCGCCGGTCAGCCTTTTGACCGTCAGCATCCCGGTGCAATTCCAGATCACGAACCTCGTCGCCTGGGCTTACAACAACGAAGATCCCTCCACCCTGCTGCAGCACATCGCAACGCGGGAAGTGGTTCGCTACCTTGTGGGAGTCGATTTCCAGGAAGTCATGTCGCACGGACGGTCGGACGCGGCCAACATTCTGCGGGACCGGGTCCAAGCGGAGGCAGATAAGCATCAACTGGGAGCCAGCATCGTCTTTGTCGGTCTGCAGGACATCCATCCGCCGGTGAAAGTCGCGCCGGATTACGAAAAAGTCGTGGCGGCCATCCATACCAAGGAAGCGGTCATCCTCGCGGCCCGCGCGGAGGCAATCAGGACGAACGCTTTGGCGGGCGCCCAGGCGTTTAAGCTCATCTGCGAAGCCCAATCCGACCGGCAGCGGCGTGAAGTGGATGCCTTGGCCCAGGCGGCGCTGTTCACGAATCAGATTCCGGCGTATCTCGCTTCTCCATCGGTCTATGCCAAGCGCGCTTATCTCCAGTCGTTCGCCCGGTCGGTCGCCGATGCCCGCAAGTATATTTTGCTCAGCACCAACACCCAGGATGTCATCATTCTCGACCTTGAGGACAAAATCCGACCGGACATCCTGGACTCAATCAATGTGCAAGCCGCCAAGCCGACCACCAAATAATTTCTGAATCTGCTATGAAAAGTAATGCCTTAACCATCACCATCGGGGCCCTGCTGGTCCTCATCTTCGGCCTGCTGCTGTTTGTTTTTCAGGTGCGCAAGACCGAAATCGCCGTGGTCACCACCTTCGGCAAGCCGACCCGCACCAAATCCACTCCGGGCGCCGCGCTCAAATTGCCCTGGCCGATCCAGAAGGTTTATAAATTCGACCAACGGATCCAGAATTTTGAGGACA
>JAQGOT010000442.1 GCA_028293465.1 Pedosphaera sp.
ACTGGATTATATCGTCCACCGGTGTTGATCAGGGATTGTGCATCCCATCCGCCCCAAACAACCATCTGGCTTCCTGTCCACACCGCGCCGTGATACTCGCGTGCGCTTGGCGCGTTGATCGTGGAAACGGGCTGCCACGAATCCGTGCTGGGCTTGTAACGTGCGCCTGTATTCTGAGTCAGGTCGCCGCCCCAGATGATCATCTCCGTGCCGGTCCAAACCGCCGTGTGGTCGGCGCGGGCCGAAGGTGAGCCTGCCTGGCTCAATACCGTCCATGAATCCGCCGCCGGGTTGTAACGGGCACCGTCATTGCGGAGTGAACCGTTGTTGCCGCCCCAGATGATCATCTCCGAGCCGGTCCAAACCGCTGTGTGCCCCTTGCGTACGGGACTATATGTTCCCGTGTTGGTCGGTCCCGTGGCAAGCTTCGTCCAGGCTTCTGAAATGAGGTCCACGCGGCCAATCTTCACGTAGCCTGCATTGATAAGTTTGGTGGCATTCGGCTCCGCGGACAACACGACGCCGCCCGATGCCACGCCGCTCTGGCCGCTGGCCACCAGGTTTGCCGCCGCTGCACCGCTGCCAAGCTGCGCCGCCGTCACTGCGCCGGCAGCGATATTCGCCGCCCCCACCGCTCCTGGCGCGAGCTTCGCACTGGTAACCGAACCGTCTGCGAGTTTTGGCGTTGTCACGGAACCATCCACAATTTTTGGAGTCGTCACGGAATCATCTTCAAGTATCGGCGTCGACACGGAACCAATCGCGAGCTTCGAGGTCGTCACGGAACCATCTAGAATTTTCTGCGGCGTCACGGAACCGTCAGCCAATTTGGCCGAGCTCACCGCGCCGTCTGCGAGGGCGTTGCTGCCGACGCCGTCGGCCACAACCCCTTGTGCCACACTGGCTACACTGGCTGTCTGCGCGGTGTCAGCGCTCGTTGCCAGTTTTGCGCGCCAGGCATAAGGCGTACTGGTGATAAGCTGCCGCGGCGTCAATGTTGTGTAGTTGCTGCCGCCAACTGGAGCCACCTGAAGCTCGAGATAAAGCTGGTCGCCGTTCAAAGCATGGTGGTCGAAGTCAAACCGCGTGGTGAACAACCCCGCGACCGCTCGCACGGTAAGATTCGTCACGGGTGGGACCACGCCTGCCCCGCCTGCATCAACGTTATAGAGTGTGCCGATGATGCTGAAGACTCCATCGGCTGGCGCATTGCTATACGTGAGCCGACCTTGATATGTGAAACCGCTGTCCTGCCCGCGCCCCGCCGCCGGGGCAAAGCAGTTCACCGCCAACATGAGCAATGCAAGCCACGGTGCGGCAAGGCAGACGGGCATCCGCCGTAATTGAAATGGAGTGGATGGGCGTTCCGCAATGGCGGGAGGACAAAACAATTTAGTTTTCACCCGCATTTTCTACCCGCCTGACCTTCTCCAGGACAATGGGCTGATAGAACCATTTTGGGCTCCAGATTGGCACTTTAGAACCATTCGCCCGGAATTCACTCGCTGTTTAACATCATCACTCTCCAGGTTGCGGCCCAGCGGTCCCCAGGCTTCGATGATTAAAATCTATCAGGCGGCGGGCGGTGCAGAACCTGCTTGTTGAAATAGCGGCAACCGTACGGTGACTCGCGTGCCTTCGTTGATCTGGCTTTGGACAGTAATGTCGCCGCCGTGAGCTTCGACGCAACGTTTGACGATAACCATGCCGAGGCCGGTGCCGGGTTGATCAGCCACGTTGCTTCCCCGATGAAAGACCTCAAATAGGTGAGCTTTATCATCGGCTGGAATACCACAGCCCGAGTCGCTCATGGTAAAAACAACGTATTCGTCTTGCCGCACAACCCCCAGTTCGACCAGGCTGCCCGGAGCTGAGTATTTCACCGCGTTGCTGAAGAGGTTGGTAAGAATGTGCTGCAAGAGTCGGGCGTCGGCGCAGACGGTCGTCAGCGTTTCGTCAAAGGAACACTCTACGGGACAACGCTGAGCATGTGCTCCGAGCACCTGGGCGACAGTCTGCCGGCACAGCGTCGCCAGGTCGATGGGCTGCGGATTAAATTCCAAACGCCCCGCTTCCACGAGACCGAGCATCAACACTTCATCGATGAGGCGTGCCATCTGGCGCGAGCTGGCCAGGATATCCTGCAAATGTTCTTCCCGTCGCGTGGCTGACAAGCGGTCATCATAGCCCGCCAACACCTCCGCCGCGCTGAAAATACCGCTCAGTGGCGTGCGAAACTCGTGGGTGACCATGTTGACAAAGCTGCTCTTAAGCTGGTTCACTTCCTGCTCCCGTTCCAGCCCCTGGCGTAGACGCGCCTCGCTCGCATGCAATGCTTCCTCCGCTTTCTGACGCTCGGCAATCTCCCGTTGCAGGCGGTCGTTGGTCTGCTCCAGCACTGCGGTGCGCGCCGCCACGCGTTGTTCCAGTTCGGCGTTCAACTCGCGCAAGCTTTGTTCTGAATTGCGGATGGCCAGCTCTGCCAACCGCCGGTCCGTGATGTCACGCACCGAGACCGATACCCCGCCCACCTCGGGCAAATGTGTCAACGCCGTGCCATACGCCTCCACGTAACGCAATTCACCATCCGGCCGCTGAATCCGATAACACGGGAGATGAAACCGCTCCCCCGGTGCGCTCAGCGCCCGCCCCATCGCCTGATCGAGCAACGGCAGGTCTTCCGCCAGCACCACTCCCACGGCGGTGGTTCCAATTTGGGCCGCAGGCTCCATCCCGAACACTTCCTCAAAAGCCGGATTGGCGTAGAGCAGCACGCCCCTGGCGCTCAACAATAGAATGGCATCCTGAGCATTTTCGACCAGCGCGCGCAAGGCTTCGTCCGGCAAGTTTGGCGCGGGCGTTTGATCGGCTGATGCGTCAAAAGACATCCAACCATAAAAGCAGTTGCCGCCGGTACTTGAAATGTTTTTATACCCTTTCGCCGAGCCCCGACCGGGGCTATTGGCTTGAACTTGGTCCTGACCGGCCTAAGCTGCGCGGGGACGTGCCATGAAAAAGATTTTGATCATCGAAGATCAGCCTGCGATGCGGCGGAGTCTGGAGTCGACCCTGGAAATGGAAGGCTTCCAGGTGATGCTGGCGGAAGACGGGCGCACCGGCCTCGAGCTGGCGCTCTCGGCAAAGCCCGACTTGATACTGTGCGATGTCATGATGCCGGGCTTGGGCGGCCATGGCGTGTTACAGGTGCTGCGCGCCGATCCCCGCACCGTCCACCTCCCATTCATTTTTCTCACTGCGCGTGCCGATAAGCGCGACGTGCGCACGGGCATGAACCTCGGTGCCGATGATTACCTCACCAAGCCCGTCGCCAAGTCAGATCTGCTGGCCGCCATCTCTTCTCGGTTGCAACGCGCCGAGGTGCAGGAACGGCGGTTGGACGAGGAGCGTGGGGAATTCAAACTTGATTTCAGTTCGCCCATACTGCTGGAAAACCTCGGTCTTTCGCCGCGCGAAGCGGAAGTGCTGTTATGGGTGGCACAAGGCAAATCAAACGGCGATATCGCAGGTATTCTCGGGCTGAGCGAGTTCACGGTGAAACGTCATATGTCGGCCATCTTCGATGCTCTGGGGGTGGGGAGCCGCAATGCCGCCATGCTACGGGCGCTTGAGTCTTTGAGTAAAAAGAGGGAATAGCGATTGTAAAGGGGTCGCCCATTAGGGCGATTGTCAACCGGTAAACATTTTTCCTTTCCCACATTTTGTTTGTCTTCAGGTCGTCTGCGGGTTTTTAACCCGCAGCAACACCAGCCACCCACCCGCCCCAAACCACCCCCCGCTCCGTGTACTCGTCGTCCCCGAATCAGCAATCCAGTTCACCCCGAGGGCCTTTCCTCGAGGCAGATTTCCTACAGTTAGGCCGCTTGTAGCGGATGGATAATCGCTAAGGATTTGCGCCCTTTTTTAGCACAATCAAAACAGACTTTGGCAGCGCCCTGTTCAGGGGCAAATGATGCCGGATTCACATGCATTCGTGTTTGGGTTGAATTCGAGGCCAACAGCTCGAAGGATTGAAAATCGCGCTTTTTTTGGTCGCATTGGTTAATTTTGGAACATCCGTATCCCTTCATTCAAGGTTGCCGTTATTGAGTGGTGTTGCTTGTTGTTGGTTCCTTCACCACCGGTTTGCCGGCGTCAACCCATGCCTTGTAGCCGCCGTCAATTGCCGCCACGTGCTCAAAACCATGCGCCTCGAAATATTCAAGCGCACGGACCGTGCGGAAGTGGCCAATGATGCTGTGGGCCAGGTACCATTTAGATTTATCAAGGGGGGCAAGGACTTCTTTGTAGGTCGCTTCATCCGAAACGTCGTAGTTTTTTGC
>JAQGOT010000494.1 GCA_028293465.1 Pedosphaera sp.
GTTGCGGAACAAAGCCCTGGGTTGCCCGAATCAAAGCGGGCTACCCAGGGTAAAACGGAACCATCCCACATAACTTCCGAGCCACGCGAGGCGAGCTCCAGCGAGCATCTCCCGAGACACCATGGGCCAGGAAGTTGAATGCCGGCTACTGGCGGCCGCAAAAGCTTTCCGACGAGACCGTCGTCTCCCGACGCAATTCATTAACAGGCTCGACACATGGCAATTACGGTCATAAACTATTTCCAACCTAGCGGCCGTCGCCGGCCGCAACAAATTACCTCACTGCCCGTTGGATCTATCTATGAGTGCCCGCGAGGAATTATATGTTATGTGAGCGATGCCATAAGAGCGAGGCAACCGTTCACGTCACCAAGGTGATCGCTGCTTCTGGCGCGACGAAGCACCATTATTGTGAGATCTGCTGCCAAGCTAAGCAACCTGCGGCGGAAAACATCGCAACTGCTGGCTGGACAAGTTATGATCCACCAAAACGCACCAAAAAGGGCGGGTAAGAGAACAAATGGAAAATTAATGAACAATTTCATATCCTCCCGCCTGATCCGCTCCGCTTCCTTACTCCTCGTCAGTGTCGCCCTCGGCGGATGTGGACTCGTGCACGCCAAACAGGATGCCGACAAGGTTCTCGCCCGGCATTTTCAAGCCATCGCCACCAACGGCTTCGATGCGGCCATGGCGGATTACGCCCCGAAATTTTTCCAAAAGACCTCCAAGGACGAGTGGACCAAGTCATTGTCCAGGCTGGGCGGCAAACTCGGCACCTACCAGAGCTATTCCATTACCGGCTTTCGCGCCAACCAAAATGCCGGCACTTTCGGCTCCGGCACGACCATCACGCTGCAGTGCCAGATCAAGTATTCCAAATATCCAGCCACGGAAACTTTCACGCTCTTCAAGGGATTGACCGATTCTGACTACAAAATCGTCAACCACTCCATCAACTCGGACGGCTTTCTGAAAGAGTAATCCCCTGGCCTCAGCCCCGCCCCCGGGTTTCTCGAAACACCCGGCTTGACAGACAAAGCCAAATGCCAAAGGCTCGGGTCTTAAACTGTTCTGTCGGTAATCAGCAGGATTGCGCAGTGTGACTCGCCCGAAAACGGATTGCTGAATACGTGAGGGGTTCCTCACGTCGGCTTTAATGCCATAAGTTCCAAACCAATGATGCTCATGAAAACAATTTACTCCTTCGCAGACGTTCGAAATCGTCTGAAAATCTCCAGAATCCTCCTTACCACAGCCACGGTTCTTTCAGTCGCGGCAGTCAGTTGCCCGGCCGCCGAAACCGAAGAGGGCTTCACCAGCTTGTTCGATGGCAAGACCCTCGATGGCTGGACTCGCCTGGACACCAGAGGCGCCGATTATTATGTCACCAATGGGGTGATCGTTTGTCCTGAAAACAGCGGCGGCGACTTGCTGACGAAGGGCGAGTATTCCGATTTTGTGTTCCGACTCGAGTACAAGCTCGAAGCCGATGGCAACAACGGCTTGGGCATTCGCGTCCCGCTCTCCACCAATAACCTCACCTACGTGGGGGTGGAGATTCAGATCCTGGATGACAAGGCGCCCAAGCACGCCAACATCCAGCCTTGGCAGTTCAACGGCTCGGTTTACGGGATCATCCCGGCGCGGGATGGCACCCCAAAGATCGGGGAATGGAACACCGAGGAGATCACCTGTGTGGGGCGGCATTACAAGATCGTGCTGAACGACAAGGTGATCGTGGACGCGGACTTGAATGAGGTCCACGACCCGGAAGTGCTGAAGACGCATCCCGGCATGTTGCGCGACCGGGGGCATCTCGCCTTCCTGGGGCATTTCAGCCACACCGAGTTTCGCAACATTCGGATCAAGGAATTGCCCCTTGAAGCGAAAGACAACACGGCGCCCAAGGGGTTTGTCGCGGTTTTCAACGGTGAAGATTTGAGCGGTTGGAAAGGCCTGGTGGCCAGTCCGCCCAAGCGCGCGAAGATGTCGCCCGAGGAATTGGCCGCGGCGCAGGTCAAGGCGGACCAGCGGATGCGCGATCATTGGAAGGTGGAAGGCGGGGAAATCGTTTTTGACGGCAAGGGCGACGACAACTTGTGCACAAAGAAGGATTACGGCGACTTTGAAATGCTGGTGGATTGGAAGATTCCGGCGAAGGGGGACAGCGGGATTTATCTGCGGGGCAGTCCGCAAGTGCAAATCTGGGAGCCGCACACCCCGGGCCAGTTCAATCCCGTAGACGGTTCCGGCGGGCTTTATAACAATGAGCAGAATCCGCGGCATCCGCTCTCGTTTGCCGACAAGCCGGTCGGTGAATGGAACCGGTTCCGCATTGTGATGGTGGGGGACAAGGTCCATGTGTTTCTGAATGGCGATTTGGTGGTCAACAATACCACGCTGGAGAACCATTGGGAGCGCGACAAACCGATTTATCCGATGGGACAGATCGAACTGCAGAACCATGGTGGCCAGCTTTGGTTCAAGAACGTTTACATTCGGGAAATTCCCCGCAATTAGAGATTCCCCCAGGCTTATGAAGCAGTCGTTGAATCGCCGTCAATTCATCAAGCGCTCCACCGCGGTCGCCGCCGGGGCATGGCTGTTCGGGCCGTATCTTTCGTTTGGGAAAATTTCGCCAAATGAAAAACTGAACGTCGGGGTGATCGGCACGGCCAATCGCGCGGCGGCCGACATCGCCGGCGTTCAGGGCGAGAACATCGTCGCCATCTGTGACATTGATTCAAAATATCTCGATGCCGCGCAGGTGAAGTTTCCGCAAGCCCGGCGTTACACGGACTTCAGGAAAATGCTGGAGCAGAAAAACATCGACGCCGTGGTGGTGGGCACGCCCGACCATACGCACGCCGTCGCGACGGTCGCCGCCCTGAAAAGCGGCCGGCATGTCTATTGCGAAAAGCCGCTGACCCACACCATCTCGGAGGCGCGGATCGTGGCGAACACCGCGCACAAGACCGGCTTGGTCACGCAGATGGGAAATCAAATCCACGCGAGCAACAATTATCGTCGCGTTGTGGAACTGGTGCGGAGCGGGGCGATCGGCCCGGTGCGCGAGGTGCATTGTTGGGTGGGCTCGGTTTGGGAAGACAAGGGGCGTCCCACGGGCGAAGCGGTGCCG
>JAQGOT010000528.1 GCA_028293465.1 Pedosphaera sp.
CGCAAGCGCCCTTTGTGCGGCTGCAAGTCCAGCGCCATGGCGAAGCGTCATTTCAATTCATCGTCAGTTTCCATCACAGCATCATGGATGGCTGGAGCCTGGCCGTGATGGTTGCCGAATTGTTCCAGGATTATCATTCCCGGCTTTCCCCTGGCGGTGAACGCGTGATCGCTGCGCCGCAGGTCTCCTATGCCCAGTTCATCCGATTGGAGCGGGCGGTGATCGAGTCCGAAAAGATGCGCGATTTTTGGAACCGGAAACTGCAGAATCCAACCATCCAGACCCTGCCGCGTTGGCCAAGGTCCCTTTGCAAAGGCGGTGCGGAACAGGTCCGCGGGCCGGAAATCGACATTGATGAAAAGGTTTTTGAAGGGTTGAAGCAATTGGCGCAATCCACCGGCGTGCCTTTGCGGACGGTCTTGCTGGCCGCCCATTGCCGGGTGATGAGTTTCCTCGCCGGCCAATCCGATATTATTACCGGCTTGGTGTCCAATGGCCGGCCCCAGGTTACTGACGGCGAGCGGCTCATCGGCCTCTTTCTCAACACGCTGCCGTTCCGGATCGACGTCGCCGACGGGACTTGGCGGAGCCTGGTCCGCCGGACGTTTCTGGCGGAAACCGAGTTGGTTCCGTTCCGCCGCACGCCGCTGGCCACCATCCAAAACCAGTTGAAGGCCGGATCACTATTTGAAACCGCCTTCGACTATGTGCAGTTCCATGTCTATCGCGACCTGCCGGGTTACCAAAACAACAGCTTTGAGGAAGGCCATTACTTCGAAGCCAATAACTTCGCGCTGTATGTGACCTTCATGCTGGATGCCACCTCGTCACACCTGCAGTTTCATTTCGATTATGCTCCGAACGAACTCTGCGAGGAACAAGCCGTGCAGCTTTGCGGCTATTATGTCAACGCGCTTTCGGCCATGGTCGCCGATCCGGAGGCCCCAATCCACAACCATCGGCTGCTGTCCCGCGGTGAGGAGGAACGCATGCTGGTGGATTGGAACCATACCGCGCGGGAATTTGACCGCACGCTCTGCCTTCACCAGTTGATCGAACGGCAGGTCGAGCGCAGTCCCAACGCAGTTGCGGCCGTGTTTGAAGGCCGGCAACTGTCCTATGCCGAACTAAACCAGCGGGCCAATCAGGTCGCCAACCACCTGTGTACCCTCGGGGTCGGACCCGAAACCCTGGTCGGCGTGTTCATGGACCGCTCCCTGGAAATGCTGATCGGCATGTTGGGAATCCTCAAGGCGGGGGGCGCCTACGTTCCGATGGACCCGGCCTTTCCCAAAGCGCGCCTCGCCTCCATGGCGGCCGATGCGCAGCTAACCGTGCTGCTGACCCAGAGCAAATGGGAATCTCAACTGGACCACTCGCGTCTCCGCATCGTGTCGGTGGATGCGCTGTTGGCGGAACTGGCGGAGGAAACCGATCTTTTGCCCAATCCGAAAACTGAAATCAGCCCCTCGAATCTGGCCTACGTCATCTATACTTCAGGCTCGACCGGCAAGCCCAAGGGCGTCCAGGTTTTGCACCGCGCCCTGGTCAATTTCCACACCGCCATGGCCCAGACCCCAGGCTTGTCGGCGCAGGACAAATTGCTGGCCGTCACCACGGTCTCCTTTGACATCGCCGGCCTCGAATTGTTCCTGCCCCTGACGGTGGGTGCGCAGGTGATCATCGCCACGGCCGAAATGACTCTAGCTCCCTCCGCCCTCGCCGCTGAAATCGAACGACACGGCATCACCGTCATGCAGGCCACCCCGACGGCGTGGCGAATGTTGGTGGAAGCCGGATGGCAGGGAAATCCGCAGTTGAAGATTTTGTGCGGTGGCGAAGCGCTTTCGCCCGAACTGGCGCTTAAACTTCGTGAGCGCTGTGGTTCGCTTTGGAACCTGTATGGGCCCACCGAAACCACCATCTGGTCCACGGTTTACCAGGTGGAACCGGTGAGCAGCCAGGTGCCGATCGGCCGGCCGATTGCCAATACGGAAGTCTATCTGCTCAATTCCAAATTGCAGCCGGTGCCGGTGGGCGTCGACGGCGATCTCTACATCGGCGGCGAAGGGCTGGCGCGAGGCTACGTAAACCAGCCCGAACTGACGGCGGAAAAGTTCGTGCCGCATCCCTTCCGCCAGGCCAACGGCGCGCGCCTCTACAAGACTGGGGACATCGCGCGTTACCTGCCTGACGGCAATCTGGTTTGGGTGGGCCGGTGCGACGATCAGGTAAAAGTGCGCGGATTTCGGATCGAGTTGGGCGACATTGCCGCCGCGCTGGAACAGCACGAGGCCGTGAGCGCCGCCGTGCCGCTGGTGGACACGGCTTCCGGCCCGCAACCCCGGTTGGTGGCCTACTGGACGGCCCGGCCCAACTCGGCGGCGAACACGACCGACCTCCGCAAACACCTGGAGCACCGCCTGCCCGCCTATATGGTCCCCGCTGTGTTCATGGAAGTGAACGCGTTCCCCCTGACCCCCAATGGCAAAGTGGATCGCAGCCGGCTGCCCAAACCCGAACGCAGCCGTCCGCAACTGGAGACGAGCTTTGCCGCCCCGGGCAATCCTCTCGAAACCCTGCTGGCGACCATTTGGCAGGAGGTGCTCGAGCGGGATGAAGTCGGCATCAACGATAACTTCTTCGATTTGGGTGGATACTCCATCCCGGTGCTTCAAGTGATTTCCCGGATCGAGCTGGATCTGGGCATTCAAGTTCCGATGGCCACCTTCTTTGAATCCCCCACGATTGCGCAACTTGCGGAGATCATCTCAGCCAGTCCGCAGCCGGCTGCAGAACCGGTGCCGGCCGGCGGTAAATGAGGAAACCTCGTTAAGGGGCATGAGTCCTACGCTCCGGAAGTTTGAGCGAGCTCCTTTCGGAGAAAAAGAAGGCCCGGCTTGCAGCCGGGCTTAGGGGGTGTAGCGGCCGTGAAGCACGCTACGCAAACAAACTAACTCGCTCTCCGGTTTTATGCATGTCGGTATTTTTCTGACACGCGCGTAGGAGAGAAATGTAGCTCCGCAATTGAACGGCGAGAATCGCCCCCCTCAGTTGGGAGCAATCCGGTAAGCAGCCGCCAGTTTTTCCACGACGGTATCCGCTTTTTCCGAAGCGCCCAGATTGACCCAAGTCATTGATGCCTGGCGGCGAAACCAGGTCATCTGGCGCTTGGCGAATTGGCGGGTGCGAATTTTGACGAGTTCGATGGTGGCGGGCAGCGAGCGTTCACCGCGCAAATGCTCCACGACCTGCCGATACCCAATGGCTTGCATGGCGGTCTTGTTCTCCGCCAAGCCGCGTTTCAGCAATTCCTGCGTCTCCGTCACCAACCCGCTGCGGAACATGGCATCGACGCGGCTGTTCATGCGCGATTGGAGATCGGCCGCTTCCCGCGTGAGGCCGAAAAACAGTGATGGCGGTTGCTCAGGGCGGGTTGCGGGGCTCCAAGTTGCGCGCTGGGCGGAAAACGGCTTGCCGGTGAGGCGGATAACTTCCAGGGCGCGAATGATGCGGCGTGGATTTTGACGGTCTATTTTCGCGGAGGTGACGGGGTCGGATTGTTCTAACTCGCGGAGAAGATCCAGGAGCGGCGTGGCTTCCAGTTCCGCGCGTACTTTGGCGTCGGACGGAGGCGCGTCGCCCAAGCCTTCGAGCAGCGCTTTGAAATACAAGCCGGTGCCGCCGCAAAGGATGGGGGTGCGATTGCGAGATTGAATCTCACCGATGGCGGCTTGAGCAAGGCGAACAAATTGAGCCGCATCGAACGGCTCGGTGAGTTCGACCACGTCGATGAGATGATGAGGAACCTTGCGGCGTTCAGCGACGGAAGGCTTGGCGGTGCCGAGATCGAGGCCGCGATAGACCTGCATGGAATCGACGGAAATGATTTCGCCATTCAGCTTCCCGGCAAGGGCGAGGGCGATTTCCGATTTACCAACCGCAGTGGGCCCCGCCAGCAGGATGGACTGCGGATGGAAATCAGGGATCGTTGCCATCCGGTGAGCCTGGCTAGCTTTGTTTCACCTGGGGGCGCGGGAGAAGGAGAAGCAGCAGCAAGCCTCCCGCGATGATCCCGATGCTGACCAACTGTGCCGGGGTGGCCCAACCGCCAAGATAATGCACCGGATAATCGCCCCGGAAATATTCCACGAAGGAGCGCAGCAGGGCATAGCCGATCAAATAAGCGGCGAACACCTGGCCGTCAAATTTCTTGCGGCGATAAAGCCAGGCCAGAAAGAGATAAAACCCGAGGTTCAAAAGCGAATCGTAGATCTGCGTGGGATGAACCGGGACGCCGGTGGTCTCGTGTCCTTGTGGGAAGGTGATGGCCCAAGGCATGGAGCACGCGCGCCCATAGCAGCAACCGTTCATCAAACAACCGATGCGCCCGAACACATAGCCGAGCGCGATGCTGGGAGCCATGATGTCGGCGACCTTCCAGAGCGGCAGTTTTTTGAGCCGGATGTAAATGATGCCGGCAAGCGTGGCACCGATGAGGCCGCCATAAAAAACCAAGCCGCCATGCTGGACCATGAA
>JAQGOT010000537.1 GCA_028293465.1 Pedosphaera sp.
GATTTTTGCTACAACATCGTCAAGGATCCGGTGCACATCCACGATTTCAACGCCACGATCCTACACACAATGGGCATTGATCACACCAAGCTGACGTTCAAGTTTCAAGGAAGGCATTTTCGTTTGACGGATGTGCACGGCGATGTGGTGAAGGGCATTCTCGCGTAAGCGCCCGCAGCGGAGTGAGGGCAGCATCCGGGGGCATCGGCAATTGAGAAATTGACCGGGAGCGCCGCTTTCAGCAATTTGTTACTATGTCGTCCCGACCTGTGCGTTCGCCTTGGGGTCTGCCGCTGCTGCTGGCAGGGTTGTGCGCACGCTCGGTCTTGGGCGCCGCCGCTGCCGACCACGTCAATTTCAGCCGCGATATCCTGCCGATCCTTTCTGATAATTGTTATCATTGCCACGGCCCGGACGAGGAGGCGCGGAAGGCCAAACTCCGCTTCGATACCAAGGGAGGCGCGTTTCGCCTCAAGGATGGCAAAGCGGTTATTGTCCCTGGCCATGCGGACCGGAGCGAACTCATCCGGCGCATTACCGCCACCGACCCCGACGAGGTCATGCCACCGCCGAAATCAAATCGCAAGCTCACGGCGAAACAGATCACTTTGCTCAAAAGCTGGGTGACGGAAGGGGCAACCTGGAGCCAACACTGGGCGTTCGTGCCACCCAAACGCCCGGAACTGCCGCGGACGGCAAACAAGCGTTGGGCACGCAACGGCATTGACGTGTTCATCCTCGCCCGCCTGGAGCGGGAGAAGCTGAAACCATCGCGCGAGACGGGCCGGGAGAGGCTGATTCGCCGCGTGACGCTCGACCTCACGGGCCTGCCGCCCACGCCCGCGGAAATTGACGCCTTCCTGGCGGATAAATCTGCGCAGGCTTACGAGACACTTGTGGACCGCCTGCTCGCTTCCCCGCGCTATGGCGAACGGATGGCGACCGACTGGCTCGACGTCGCGCGTTACGCCGACACGCATGGTTATCAAATGGACCGCTACCGCCCCATGTGGCCCTGGCGTGATTGGGTCATCAAGGCGTTCAACCAGAATCTGCCGTTCGATCAATTCGTCACATGGCAACTGGCCGGCGACCTGTTGCCGAACCCCACAAAGGAGCAGCGCTTGGCCACCGCGTTCAATCGCCTGCATTTACAAAACGAGGAGGGCGGCGTGGTGGAGGAGGAGTATCGGGTGGCCTATGTGGTGGATCGCGTGGATACCATGGGCACCGCCTTCATGGGGTTGACCCTGGAATGCTGCCGCTGCCATGACCACAAATTCGATCCCATCACCCAACGCGATTTTTATTCGATGTCCGCCTTTTTCCAGAACATCGACGAGTCGGGTCAGACCGATTATTTCAACGGAGCGATGCCGGTACCGACGCTCCTGCTTTCGGACGATGCGACGGATGCGAAACTGGCGGAGTTGCGCCGCGCCATCAGCGAAAAGGAACAGCAACTGCCAACCTTGCGCGCACAAGCTCGCGCACCGTTCGAGGAATGGCTTGCGACCAACACCAACGGACTTGGTTCGGCCGGGTTGATTGGTTCCTTTGCATTGGGGAACATGGTTTCAAACAAGGTCGCCAACGCGGCTGACCCGGGCAAGCCGGCAAACGCGCACGAAGAACCCAAGCCTGTGCCGGGCCGGACAGGACCTTGTGCGGAACTCGATGGTGAAAATGGCTTCACCTTCCCCGGGCTCGGCCACTTCACGCGCGCGGATCCTTTCTCGCTGAGTCTGTGGCTGCAAACGCCCGTTCACACCCCGCGATCGGTCGTGGTTCATCACAGCAAGGCGCCGATTGACGCTGGCAGCCGTGGTTACGAATTGTTGCTGGAGAATGGCCGCGTGGCCGTCGGTTTACATCACACATGGCCGGCCAATTCGTTGAAGGTCGTCACCCGCGAGCCGTTGCCCACCAACGAATGGATTCAGGTTGCCATGACTTATGCCGGTTCCAGCCGCGCCGCCGGAGTGCGCATTTATGTGAACGGCGCGCTGGCCGCCGTGGACGTGATTCGCGATGGCCTGGTCAAGGATATCACTTACGAGGGCGGCGAGCCGGATCTGGCGATCGGCTTTCGTTTCCGCGACAACGGGTTCAAGGGCGGTCGCGTGGATGATTTTCGCATTTTCAACCGCGAACTGACTGCGGTGGAAGCAGCCCAACTTGCGGGTCTGCCCCCCGGCCCACGAGAGGGATTGTTCGATTATTATATCGCCACAGTTTTTCCGCCCGCGCTGAAACTGGCGGAGGAATTACACCAACTGCGGGGGGAAGCAAACAAACTGGTCAATCCCATTCCTGAAGCGATGGTCATGCAGGAGATGCCGCAGGCGCGACCGGCTTACATTCTTAAACGCGGAGCTTACGATGCCCGTGGCGAAATGGTCTCCGCTGATACGCCCGGCGCGCTGCCGCCGTTTCCCGCAGACCAACCGCGCAACCGCCTCGGCCTCGCGCGCTGGCTGCTCTCGCCCGATTACCCGCTGACGGCGCGGGTTACGGTGAACCGGGCGTGGCAGATGATGTTCGGCAGGGGCCTCGTGGAAACGAGCGATAACTTCGGCCGCCAAGGCACCTTCCCGACGCATCCTGAATTGCTCGATTGGCTGGCGCGGGACTTCGTGGAGAACGGCTGGGACACGAAGCGCTTGCTGAAACTCATGGCGCTGTCGGCAACCTACCGCCAGTCGTCGCAGGCCAGCCCGGAATTAGTCGCGCGTGACCCGGGCAACGAACTGCTGGCGCGCGGTCCGGCGCGGCGGCTCACGGCGGAGATGCTGCGCGATCAGGCGCTGGCGGTGAGCGGATTGCTGGTCGAAAAATTGGGCGGTCCGAGCGTGAAGCCTTATCAACCCGCCGGTCTCTGGGAAGAAAAGGCAATGGGTGCGCCGAAATATGACCAAGGTCATGGGGACGACTTGCACCGTCGCAGCCTCTACACCTTTTGGAAACGCACGGTGCCGCCGCCGGCGATGATCACGTTCGACGCGGGCGAGCGGAACATCTGCACGGTGCGCCGCCAGATTACGAGCACTCCTTTGCAAGCGCTGGTGTTGCTCAACGACACGCAGATCATCGAGGCGTCGCGGCAGGTCAGTGAACGGATGCTGAAGGAAGGCGGCACAACGCCGGGGCAACGGGTGGCATGGGTGTTCCGTTTGCTGACCAGCCGTCGTCCGACCACCAAGGAAATCCGGGTGCTCGAACAATTATTCTCGGAACAGCGCGAGCTTTTCGCCACGGATCAAGCCAGCGCGGCGCAGCTTTTGGCCGTCGGCGAGAAGAAGCCTGATCCCGCGCTCAACCCAGCCGATGTCGCCGCCGGCACCGTACTGGCGGAAGCCATTTTCAACCATGACGACGCCGTGATGCGGCGTTAACCTAAAATTTGTGAACCGTACTCACGTCAATTTTGAGATGAATCGCCGGGATTTTTTTGGGCGGTTTGCGTTGGGGCTCGGTGGCGCCGCGCTGTTCGGCCTGCTTAATGAAAAAGGGTTCGCGGCGCCGTCGGTTGGGGCACATCCGTTCACGGGCAGCTTGGCCGCGCCGCATTTTGCGCCCAAGGCGAAACGCATCATTTATCTCTTCATGAGCGGCGGGCCTTCACAAATGGACTTGTTTGATTACAAGCCGTTGCTGAACAAGTTGAATGGCCAAGACCTGCCGGACAGCGTCCGCCAGGGCCAGCGGCTCACGGGAATGTCGGGCAATCAGGCCAGCCTGCCGCTCGCGGGCTCCATTTTTAACTTCGCCCAGCACGGCCAGAGCGGTGCTTGGTTCAGCGAATTGATGCCGTGGACCGCGAAGATGGCGGACGAGTTGTGCTTCGTCAAATCGCTCCAGACCGAGGCCATCAATCACGATCCGGCGATCACGTTTTTTCAAACCGGCTCCCAACTTCCCGGCCGTCCCTCAATGGGCGCGTGGCTGAGTTATGGCCTGGGCAGTGCCAATCAGAATTTGCCCGCGTTTGTCGTGCTGTTGTCCAAGGACCGTATCGATCAACCCCTCTACGCTCGGCTGTGGGGCAACGGTTTTCTGCCCAGCCTCCATCAAGGGGTGCAGTTCCGCTCGGGCAAGGATCCGGTGCTTTATCTCGCCAACCCGGACGGCATCTCGCAGGCGGGCCGTCGCAAGATGTTGGATCGGCTGGCGGAGTTGCACGCGTTGCAATTTCAGAGTCTTGGCGATGCGGAAATCACCTCACGCGTGGCGCAGTATGAAATGGCGTACCGCATGCAAACCTCGGTGCCGGAGGTGATGGATATTTCGAAGGAGCCGGAAAGCGTTTTCGAACTCTACGGGCCGGAGGCGAAGAATCCCGGTTCATTCGCGGCCAACTGCATTCTCGCGCGCCGGCTCGCCGAGCGCAATGTGCGGTTCATCCAGCTTTATCATCCCGGGTGGGATCACCACGGAGGCCTGCCCGCCGGCATCCGCCGCCAAAGCAAGGATGTGGATCAACCTTCCTACGCGCTGATCATGGACCTCAAACAGCGCGGTTTGCTCGAGGACACGCTGGTCGTGTGGGGCGGCGAGTTCGGCCGCACCGCTTATTCCCAAGGCAAACTGACCGCCACCGATTATGGGCGCGATCATCATCCACGCTGCTTCACGGCCTGGATGGCTGGCGGCGGTGTGAAGCCGGGCATCACCTTTGGCACGACCGATGATTATGGCTACAGTGTGGTACAAAATCCCGTCCCGGTTCACGATCTGCAAGCGACCCTCCTGCACCTGCTGGGGATTGATCACGAGAAACTGACCTTCAAGTCGCAGGGGCGTTATTTTCGTTTGACCGATGTGGAAGGCCAGGTGGTGAGGGGGATTTTGGCTTGAGGGCTGCGAGGTTCGATGGGGAATTTTAAAAGCGAGGGAAATGTCCAAGGTCCAATGACCAAGGCCCAAAGAAAACCCAAATTTCAAATCTCAAGGTGCTGGCGCACGGCCACCTTGGAATCCAGGTTCAATGGGGACGTCCGGGGTTAACAACCAATCAACCAAGAAAGTCGGGGAGATTGGCCGCAAAAGGGCGCATAGAACACAGAGAGGAGACGGGGCGATCGCGAACGGTGGATCAAGCCAAGGAAATCAAGCGCTCAACGTAAATGCTTTGTTCGGAGGTCTCGATGTCAAAACGAACCAAGCTATGGGTTGACCGTTTCTCACGGGCCGCGAGGGGGCACGATTGTAACTGGAGCGCAATGACCCGGTTCGCTGGAGCGGATGTTGGCTTGGTTTTTCTCCAATTCATCTTATTTGGCGTGTCTGGATTTTTCGGTAATCCGATACAAACGACACACCTATGGACGTAAGAATAAAGTCACTCTCCGGCCAGTGGGATGAATAAGTAGGCATAATGTATTTTCCATACTCCATCCCGTTGGCGATCTTTTGAACAATCACAATATTGCCGATATCTTCATATACTTTGATCGGATGCAAAGCTTTGATTGGAGGACTCCAATAGCTCCGTGGAATTTCGCTGCCTCTTCTTATTTCTATGGCGTTCGTTGCCATCATAATGGCATGATACAATTCGTCAACTCCTCGCAGGAGATCGCCTGTTGCTCCTTGGGGGTTTTTGGCCAAGGCCAACGATGTTTTTGAATACCAGTCTGTTTGACATCCGGACAAACTGAACAAACCAAAAGCCGCCATCATGATTACTGCAAGTCTATGTAGCTTGGATTTCATAGGTTGTGGCCATTCATGTTCGTGCGTTCTCGCTTGCGATCTAACGAGCTCAGCGACCCGGCCCGCGAGAGGGCGCGTTTGCAACCGGAGCGCGATGGCCGGGTTAGATGCAGCGCATGGTTAGGCGACTGGTTCATGTGTCTCCTGTATCCACTGTCTTGCTGGCGTGGCAAGTAACGCCCGCATGTATGCCATCGAGCGCATCTCGGGACACTCAATGACAGCCCGCTGAAACTCTGCGGGCGGACAATAACCGTGAGCATCAATGTAGTGAGCAATGTTCGTCGGGGACACGTAAATCGTCGAACCGCTCGGAACGAACAACATGCCGCGCCCGAACCCGTCGATACGGTGACTGTTGAAGGACGCGCTACCACCTCCGCTAAAACGACAGAAACCGCACCGATGCACTCCAGCGGATACGGCAAAGGACCTTGGCTCGACAAGCAGGTGGCAAAGCCGCTCGAAAAACCCGATGGAAATGTCGCCGCATGTGAACTCGTGCTCCGGCTCAAGCCAACCGATGGCGAGACACTGCGAACTAGAATCAGAGGTGACATAACCGCAGACTGACAAATCTGGAAAATGTGCCATACGCGCGATGTCGCCTAACAGTATTATTCGACCGCGCGGCGCGGTGTTAATCTTCCCATGAGTTTGAGGGTATTTCGGGCTTTCTCTTTTGTCCAGAACCCTTTGGCTCCAGGGACGCGAAACACCTGGATTCCAGAAATCACACTGCGGACACGTTAATTCTCGAGCCAAGGATGTGCTGCCACAACCTCTTCGAGGTAGGGAAGGAAGCTTTTCGGCGACAAACCCCGCCTATTTAACGCGCAAATTCTTTGTAAAAAGTCACGGCGGAGAGGATGAAGCCGATGGCGGTGATGATTTGGCGGACGCGTTTCTGCGGGATGCGTTGGGAATAGTGCGAGCCCAAGTAGTAGCCGATTACCGCGCCGAGAGTCATCACAACCGCTTGCGGCCACTGAATCAGGCCGGCATAGATGAACCAGACGGAGGCGACGAGATTGATGACGGAGCTGAGCACGGTCTTGAGCGTGTTCAGCTCGTGAATGTCGCTCAAGCCGATGAATCCAAGCGAAGCCAGCATCAGGATGCCGATCCCGGCGCCGAAGTAGCCGCCGTAAATGGCCACGGCGAACTGGAACAGGATCGCCCCCAAAACCGTGTGATGATGGGCCGGTTTGCCACCGTTATTTTCAAGGCTGGCGATGCGCCGAAAGACTCCCTGGGCGAAGAACAGAACCGTCGCAAACAAAATCAGGAACGGGACCAGTTTGGCGAAGGTCTTGTCGCTGGTGTGGGTGAGGAGCACGCTGCCAATCAGACCGCCGATCAGGCTCACCGGCACAAAACGCCAGAGCCACGGCTTCACCGCATTGAAATACTGCCGAAAGCCGTAAACACTGCCCGCCGTGCCGAGCGTCAGCGCGAGCGTGCTGGTGGCGTTGGCCACGATGGGCGGGGTGCCAAAAAGGAGGAGCGTGGGAAACGTCAGCAGTGTGCCGCCGCC
>JAQGOT010000549.1 GCA_028293465.1 Pedosphaera sp.
CCAGGCTGGCCATGGCCGGCGTCTCATCCGCATAGTTCAGCAGGATGTTTCCCGCGCCGGTCGAGCTCGCATGGTAAAAGTCATAGAACTCCAACATGGCCAGGTCCTGTCGGGTCGAACCGCTGAATAATTTCAAGTATTTCGATTTGAAATCCCCCTTGATCACCTGGACGCCTGCTGACACGTTCTCAGCCACCCGCTTGTCGCCGAGTTTGATCGGCATCGTCCCCGGTCCCATCGCCGTTTCCAATGCCTGCAAGTTCTGCGCATCGCTTTGGCCATCCAGAAAATAGATGATGCCGCCGCCGTTGAACAGGAACTTGGCCGCCGCCGTGCAAGCCTCGCCGCTCAGACGGCCGGCCCGGGTAAGAAAAAGCTTCTTCGCCGACGCAAGCTGCGCCGAGTTCAACTCGCCCGACCTTATATGCCGCGGCAGCAACGAGCCTTGAAGTTTGTCGTACGGGTTGAGCGCGGTCTTCAGGAAATAAACCGCATCCTGGTCCGGCTTGGGATCATCGGAAACAATCAGCACCTCCTCCTTCTCCATCACCGGCATGCTCAAATGGAAGCGGTCGTCCTGGTCCAATCCGTCGGGTGGCAGCTTGATCTCGCACAGGTGCATCCCCGGCGCTCCCGGTGTCACCGGAAGGGTCACCTTGCCCACCGACCACGGCGCAATGAACACGTCCTTCTCGAAGTTCGCCCGCTGGTCCAACACCGCCGTCAACCGCTCCTGCAACGGCTGCGCGCTAAAATTACCGACATTCACCTCCAGCAACACCGTGTCACCGGCGAGCACCTCCGCCTGGTTGATGGTTGCGCCCAGAATGGCGTGATTATCTTTTTTCACGCCCGAGACATCCACAAAGAACAGCCGCGCCGCCGCCGGCAGCGCGGTGAAGTCCACGTTCGCCCAGTTCTTCCGTTGAAAGTCCGAGAGATAATAAATTTCGGGCCGGGTGAAGTCTTTCGAAATCAACCGACCCGCCAAACCATTGGCCTGATTAAAATCCCCCCGCATCAGGCCCGGCTTGAGGTTGGCGAGAAATTGCCTGGCGCCCGAATGATCACGCGAAAACTCCACAAAGCAGGCAACCGGGCTCTGCTCCACCAAAACAATGTTCAGGAAATCGTCCGGGCCGAGGGTTTTGATCACCTTCTCCGCTTCGGCCATGGCCCGTTGTCGGCAACTCACTCCCTCGCCTCTGTATTCCATGCTCAGTGAATGGTCCAGGATTAGCAGGACATGTCGATTCCCGGTGTCCGCCACCGCCGAGCCGAACTTGGGAATCGCGGGCTTCAGGAAGGCCAGCAGGAGGAGCAGCAGGAAGGCGGTTCGCAAGACCATCAAAATCCAATGCCGCCATTTGAACAGCTTCGACCGGCGCGCGATGGTATCACGGATGTTTTTGATCGATGAGAAGGCGAAGAGCCGCGGGAAACTGCGGTTGAACAGATGGATGATGAGCGGCAACGCCACCAGCGGAAGCAAACCCCACAGCAGCGTTGCATTCAGGAAGCTCATGCGGCGCGTCAGGTTCGGAACAGCATGTTCGCGCCGCGAAAGCCAAGATACGCTTCGATCGCGTGCAGATACGGGTTGCGGGTGTCCACCAGGGTGTGGCTGATCTGGCGCAGGTCAGCCTCCCGCGCCAGGTCATCGATGACAAGCTTCATGTTCTGGCGATACGCCGCGCGGATTTCCTCCGGATCCACCTGGACCTGCTCGTCGGTTTCCATATCCACAAACTTCGCCTCGGTAAAGGCCGGCAGATTCAGTTCATCCGGGTCCACCACATGCAGCAGCAGGATCTCATACTTGCGATGCAGGAACTGGCCCAACGCCTCGAACAGTTCCCCGGTGTCATCGAGGAAATCCGAGATCACCACGATCCGCCCGCGCTTCTTGAAAATCCCGTGACATTCATTGATCGCTTGGGCGATGCCGGTGGTGGCCGCCGGTCGTACCTGTTCCAGATCCGTCACCAACCGATGCAGATGCCGGCGCGTGCCGCCGGGCGGCAGGAATTGATTCACCTTGTCCGCGAACAAAACCAGCGACGCCTTGTCCCCCTGCTTGATCATCAAATAGGCCAGCGCCGCGGCGATCTTCGCGGCGAGAAAGTACTTCGGCTGGCGCTTTTCACCCGCATAACGCATCGAGGCGCTCGTATCCACCAGCAGGTAGGCGACCATGTCGGTTTCCTCCTCGAACTGCCGCACGTAAAGCCGGCGCGACCGCCCGTAGGCGCGCCAGTCCAGCCGCGCCACATCATCGCCCGCGACGTATTCCTTGTAATCGGCAAACTCCGCGGAGGAGCCGCGAAAAGGAGACTTGTGTTTGCCTGAGTAATATCCTTCCACTGTGGACCGAGCAAAAACGAGCAGGTTCTTGAACCGCTCCAGTTCCTCCACCGTTAGCAGTGAGCGCGATTGCGCGCCAAAAGGGAGCGGTTTGCCCAGAAGCGTAGGCTGCACCGGGTGCGGCGGCGATGTCGGTATGGGGGGCGGACCCTTGACAGCCGATTGGATAATCGGCGGGATGCGGGGGATTTTTCCCGCCGCCGCGATTCTATCCCCGGGGATATCTGATGAATTGTCGCGTGACGGGTCCATGCCTGATGGTTCAACAGTTGCCCGATCAATATTCCTTTTCCTTCACCGCCTTGATGATCGTTTCCAAAATGTCCCGCGACTTTTTGCCTGCGCCGGTGGCGCGATAATTGGTGATGACCCGGTGCTGCAACACCGCGAATGCCACCTCCCGCACCTCCTCGATTTCCGGCGCCAGTTTCCCCTTCAGCAACGCCAGCGCTTTCGCGCCTAAAATCAAATACTGCGACGCGCGCGGCCCGGCGCCCCACTCAATGTAATCCCGTGCCACCTGCAACGACCCCACCCGATTTGGACGCGTGGCCGTCACCAATTCCACGGCGTAATCAATCACATGATCCGACACCGGCGCGGCGAGCACCAACCGTTGGACCTGCAAAATTTCCTCCATGGTCACGGAAGGCGTCAGAGTGGGGAGTTCCATCAGCGTCGTGCGCTTGACGATCTCCATCTCCTCCTCCTTGCGGGGATATTCGAGATAGAGGGAGAACATGAACCGGTCCAATTGCGCCTCCGGCAGCGGATAGGTTCCCTCCTGTTCGATGGGATTCTGCGTGGCCACCACGAGGAAAGGGTCCGGCAACGGCCGCGACTTCCCGCCCACCGTGACCTTCCGTTCCTGCATCGCCTCCAGCAACGCCGACTGTGTCTTGGGCGGGGTGCGGTTGATTTCATCGGCCAGCAACAAATTCGCGAAGACCGGCCCCGGCTGATATTCAAACTCGAGTCGCCGCTCATGCTCCTGCAACAACTCCGACCCGATGATGTCCGCCGGCATGAGGTCAGGCGTGAATTGGATGCGCTTGAAGCTCAGGTGAAGCACCTCGGCCAGCGTTTTGACCAACAACGTTTTCGCCAGCCCGGGCACCCCCACAAGCAGGCAATGTCCCCGGGAGAACAGGCTTACCAGCAGGAGGCGGACAATCTGGTCATGGCCCACTATGACCTTGCTCAGGTCCTGCGAATTCCGATGGTAAACCTCCTTAACCGACTGCGTTGATATCTCAGTCATGGTATTGAGTTTTGTATGACACTACCCAAAATTTTCCCAAATGCCAGTAGGAAGCTCACCCCGCCACACATAATTAGTCACCCCGCCCCGGTTCGTTAAGCCCCGCACTCCCTTCGTCATTCCCAACTGTTTCAACGGTTTCCCAGCCCTGCGCTCAGTGCCCCATCCCCGCCACGACAATCTCCGTCTTCACCGAGTTGGCGATGTAGCACTGTTCATGCGCCAAGTGATGCAAGTGTTCCTCATCCGCATGCGACGGCAGCTTATCCCCGCCATAGACAATCTTGGGATTCAGCGTCACGACACTCACCCACGGAATCCCCTTCTCATTCTTGGCCATCACCCCCACCGCCTCATCCTCATAGCTGTCGATTTGGAACCCCGCCTTGCCGGCCACGTATACGAACGTCAGCATATGACAACTGGAAATCGACGCCACAAACGCCTCCTCCGGATCCACGTTCGCCGGATTAGACCACGGCGCTGGCACCACCGAAGGCGCTGGCGACGCGGGCACAACCAGTCCGCCATCGAATGTCCAGGTATGTTCCCGCGAATACTTCCCCTTGAGAAAATCAGGACCCGTGCGCTTCCACGAAATTCTTG
>JAQGOT010000551.1 GCA_028293465.1 Pedosphaera sp.
CGGCACCGACTTCGCCCACAGCATGGATTTGCGTCCTGGCGACCGGGTGGCGGTTTACACTCCGCGCGATTTGAAGAGGATGAAGGAAAGTGCGGGGAAGACCAATTCAGTGGCGATCCTGCCCATCGACTATGAAGTCCGCGGCATCTTCGACACCGGTTATTACGAATACAACCAATCCGTGGTGGTCACTTCCTTGGAAAATTTCCAGGACTTGTATGATCTGGGTGACGAAGTGCATGGGCTGATGGTGATGCTCAAAGACCCTTATCAATCCAGCGTCGTGCGCAAGCAACTCGCCCACGCCCTGGGCGACCATTATCAAATCACCACCTGGAATGAGGAAAACACCGCCATGCTGGCCGTCTTGGTGGAGAAGAACGTGATGCTCTACATCCTGTTTTTCATCGTGATCGTGGCGGCCTTCGGCATCACCTGCACCCTCATCACCTTCGTCGTCCTCAAGACGCGCGAGATCGGCGTGCTCAAGGCCCTGGGCGCCAGCAGCCGCCAAATCATGTGGATTTTCCTGAGCCAAAGCATGGTCGTGAGTATCTTTGGCGTCGTCATCGGCCTAGGCTTGGGCATGCTGGCTTTGGCTTACCGGAATCAGTTCCTCGGCCTGATGCGACACCTCACCGGCATTGAGTTGTTTCCGGCTTCAATCTACAACTTCACCGAATTGCCCGCGTTGATCGTGCCGGGAGACATCGCCATCATTTGCGGCGGCTCGCTGCTCATTTGCCTGCTGGCGGCGGCCTTCCCGGTCTGGAACGCCAGCCGGCTCAAACCCGTGGAGGCGTTGCGCCATGAATAATTTCTCGTCCGAACCCCTCGTCGAAGCGCGCAATCTGCACAAGCGCTACGAATTGGCCGCGCGCTCCCTGGAGGTTTTGCGCGGCGTCAGCCTGACCGTGCGCCGCGGCGATTTCTTGGCCCTGCGCGGTGCTTCCGGCGCGGGCAAAAGCACCTTGCTCCATCTGCTCGGCGGATTGGATTCCCCCAATCAGGGTGAGATCTGGTTTGCGGGAAAAAATCTCGCCACCCTCTCCGGCAACGCCCTTGCCCGACTTCGCAATCTCAAGATCGGGTTCATCTTCCAGGCGTATCATTTGCTGCCCGAACTGGACGCGCTCGAAAATGTTTGTCTGCCCGCGCGCATGGCCCGCACTGCGGCGGCGGCGACTGAAGTCCGCGGCCGCGAGTTGCTCGCGCGCGTCGGACTCAAGGACCGCGTGGAGCATCGGCCTTATGAACTCTCCGGCGGTGAACAGCAGCGCGTGGCCATCGCCCGCTCCCTGATTAATTCCCCCGAACTGATCCTCGCCGACGAACCCACCGGCAATCTCGATTCCAAGACCGGCGACGAAATCATCGACCTGCTTTGCAATTTGCGCTCCGAGCACCAAACGACGCTCATCATTGCCACCCACGATGCCAAAGTCGCAACCCGCGCCCCCAAAGTGGTGGAATTGGTGGACGGCCAAGTCCAAAGCCAGGAAGCCCTTTCTCCCCCCTGATCTGCCGCTCCCCGGCGAAACCGATCCCACTCCACAGCCTGGAGAAGACCGAGCGGATGAACGGCTTCCTCCCCGTCCCCCTCCGAATTCCGATCCGACCACCCTCTCCGTTTCGGCCCCTCAACCACCAATTCCGCACCGGCAGCGATCAAATTCCAACCGTTTACCAGCCTTGAGTATTGGAGCTTCGTCATTCTTCCGTCATTCCCCCTTCGTCATTCCGGTGCCATGGCACCACGCCAGGGGTGTTTTGAGTCGTTTCACCCGTTACAACCCGTTACATGGGTCGTAACAAGTCGTAACAACTCCGGTGAAACCCGGCGCTCTCCCCATCGGCTGTGCGCCAGCACCTGAAAACTTTCCCACCGCCCTATGGAGTGCGCCGGCAGAGCGGTAGCGGCGACGGCGCTTTTTCGCGAACCGGCCACCTGCCCGCCACCGCCTCCCCTCCTTCCGCCCCCTCAACCCTCAGCCCCCTACCCCAACGGGGTTGCGGAACAAAGCCCCGGGTTGCCCGATTCACAGAGGGCTACCCGGGGTAAACCGAACCAACTTCCCCATCACTCTCGCGCATTGCGCGGCGAGCCCCGGCGAGCATCTCGGAACATCTGTCGCTCCTCATTCTTAACACAAATTTAACATCGCGCATTTCCACTCCGTAAAACCTGCTCCGCCGTTGCCGACGCAGCCAAATTTACCTCTCTGCCACCGAAAGGATGCGCTATGGTGGGCATTATGCGATGTGGAAAACTGCGGCGAACGGTCTGGTTCTTAATTCCATTAATCTTGTCCGGCGCGGGCACCGTTCTAGGTGCGGGCACCGGACCGCTCCGCAGTCCGGACGAGGACGTCAACAGCCCCGAGTTCCGCTCCAAATCCGGGCTGCAACCGAATGAGCACCTGCTGTTCAACGGTTGGGGGGTCACGCCGGCAGGCGAGCACGTTCCGATGAGCGATCTGGCCCTCAAGCTGGTGATCGCCCCGGATCAAAAGCGCCTGTTCGCCGTGCACGGCGGATTCAACCAGCACGGCTTGACAGTGTTCGATATCGCCACCCAAAAGCAGACTCAATTTCTCCCGCTCGCAGAAAGCTGGAATGGCCTCGCGTTCAGCCGCGACGGCAAACAATGCTTCGTCTCGGGCGGCGACTCGGGCCAGATTCATGTTTTCCGCTACACGTCCGGCGAGGCGGCCTTCGACCGCTCCGTGAAACCAGCCCCGGAGGCGGAACAAGTCTTTCTCTCAGGCATTGCGATCCACCCGAGCACGGGAAAACTTTACGTCTGCAACGAGGCCAACGATGAGATTTGGGTGCTCAACCCGGATTCGCTCGCGCTGGAAACCACCATCCGGGTCGGCTCGCACCCTCACACTTGCGTGCTTGGAGCGGATCGCCGGCATTTGTATGTCAGCGACTGGGGCAGCCGCACGGTGAGCGTGGTGGACACGGAAAAAATGCGGCGGGTCCGCGAAGTCGCCGTTGGCCTGCGCCCCAACGACATGGCCTTGGCACCGGATGGCCGTTTGTTTGTGGCCTGCGCGGGCGATAACACCGTCCACGTCGTCCAAACGCGCAGCGTGGAAAATGCGGAACCCGATGCGAGTCCCACCCGCCGCGTCGCGGAGGGAGCGCGCGAGATCATCTCAACCTCACTCTATCCCGAATCGCCGGAAGGCAGCACGCCCGACGCCCTCGCCATCTCGCCGGATGGCCGCACCCTGTTCGTCGCCAATGCCGACAACAATTGCGTCATGGTGGTGGATATCTCGAACAGCATTTCCGAGGAAGCGCGCCGCAACCGCGAATCGGTTTCGGTGGTCGAAGGCTTCATCCCCGTCGGCTGGTATCCATCGGCCGTGGTGGTCAGTCCCGATAACCAAACCCTCTTCGTCGCCAACGGAAAAGGGCTGGCCTCCCGCGCCAATGTTCCAGCCATCACTTCCGACCCGCGCCGGTTACGCAAGGGTGTCCCTTTTGATTACATCGGCCGCACCTTGAGCGGCTCGGTCTCCTTCATCCGCCGCCCGGACCCCGCGCAAATGATCGCTTACACCAGGCAGGTTCGTCGCAACTCGCCTTACACTCCCGGGCAATTCCAAAACGCTCCGATCCCGAGCGATTCGGTCATCCCTGCCAAAGTCGGCGGCCCTTGTCCGATCAAATACGTGCTCTACATCATCAAGGAGAACCGCACTTACGACCAGATTCTTGGCGACTTCCGCGACGCGCAAGGCAAGCCCGCCGGCAACGGCGATTCCAATCTCGTCATGTACGGGGAAACCGTAACGCCCAATCACCACCAGATTGCCCGCGACTTCGTGCTGCTCGACAACATCTATTGCAACAGCGAAGTCAGCGTGGACGGCCACAGTTGGTGCGACGCCGCCATGGCCACCGATTACAACCAGCGCTCCTGGATGCTTTCCTACTCGAAGCATGGCAAACTGTCCGGCAACTATGAAATGGAAGTGCCCGCCGCCGGCTACCTTTGGGACCTCTGCCAACGTCACGGAGTGAGTTACAAAAACTACGGCGAAGGGGCCAAACGCGTGCCCTCCGCCAATCGCGGCCGCTGGGGCACCGGCCGCGACATGAACCGGGTCAAGGACTGGATTGCCGACCTGCAGGAAGCCGAGCAAACCGGCGTGCTCCCGCGTTTCACCATCATGTCGCTGGGCGAAAACCATACCAAAGGAACCACCCCCGGCGCGTTCACGCCCGACGCCTGTGTCGCCAGCAATGACCTCGGCCTGGGCCGGATTGTCGAGGCCGCCAGCCGCAGCCGATTCTGGAAAGAAATGGCGATCTTCGTCATCGAGGACGACGCGCAAAACGGGCCGGACCACGTGGATGCCCATCGCACTGTCGGTCTCGTGATCAGCCCTTACTGCAAACGCAAGGTGGTCGATAGTACGTTCTACACCAGCGCGAGCATGGTCCGGACGATGGAGTTGATCCTGGGCCTGCCGCCGTTGACGCAGTACGACGCCGCCGCAACACCAATGTTTAATTGTTTTGGCAAAACCCTCGAACTCACGCCGTACCAGGCAAGCGAGCCCAAGGTGGACCTCGCCGCCAAAAACTCCGCGAAGTCTCCCGGTGCGAAGGAGTCCGCGCGGATGAATTTCCGCGATTACGATCTGGCGCCGGAAGACGCGCTGAACCGGGTGTTGTGGCTGGCCGCCAAAGGCCCGGACGCGCCGTATCCCACACCCATCCATCGCGCGCTTTTCACCGATGCCCCCGCGGCAAAATAGGTCAGTCCGAAACTCAACCAAAAAACCCCGATTGCAGTTGATGCGGAACCGCCAAGACAACGGCGGAGCATTCAATTTAATGTAGGGGACGAGGTCACGAGACTCTAACTCTTCCGACTTTTACCGCGTCGAATGGAGCCACACCCCCTGAGATTCGAATGGACTGTTACGGATGGAACGCGCCGCGCTAAACCAAAATCCTTCTCCGAAGCAGCGCCCGCCGCTCTACGGCACCGCGCTTTTCGTCCCGCCTGCTTGATTGATGGTATTGTAAATCTCGCGGGTCACCCGGCTGCCGTCCGCCGCCTTCAAATCAAACGAGATTTGCATCTGCATAACCGGTTGCAAATTGTCGATCTCGAGCGAAACCGATCGCTTGTCCGGCGACAGCCTGACCCCTTGGATGGGCAGCTCGTCCTCCCCTTTTTTCTTGGGATCAACCACCGAGTAATGAGCCGAGCCATAATTGGTGGACCAGAGATAGTTCCACTGTTTCAGGCTGTAGTTTTGGAGGTCCGCAGCCGTCACGGAATCCAGCGCGGCGGAAAAGCCGATGTCAATGGTGCGTAGGGTCACGTGCAACGCAACGGGCATCGCCGCAGCCTCGCCGGCGTAGCGAACGCGTTGCAGGCACCCATCGTGCACCGCGCTGGTCTGCCACCCTTTCAAACCGCAGACGTACAATTGCCCGTCGCACGGATTGAATCGCGCCCGCATGATGCCGCTGTCAAACGTGAAGGGGAACCGGACCGCGCCTGCCTGCGTCTCGCCGTTCACTTCCTCGGTCATCAAATAAAAGAGCGAACATTTGCCATAGGACGTGCTGATCCAATGACCACCCAGCGGCCCCCATTTGTCACTCGCCGCCCAAACCTGGTCGCCGGTCGAATTGTCCATGGCCATCGGCAGCCAGCAAGCCGGCTTGTCGTAGCTGTCCCGCACCGGTTTTTTCCGCCCGCCGGAAGACCGCGGATCACCGTTGTAACCGTAAAAGCCACCGGCCTTCACGAGATTGATGCGACACGCGGGCGTCCAATGCCCTTCGTTATCACTCACGATGATTTCATCATTTGGCCCGATGGCCAGCCCGTTGGGAGCGCGGAATCCAGTGGCCACCACATCGAGTTTTTTGCCGTCGGCCGTGACCCGCATCACCGCGCTGTGGTCCGGCAGATCCGGACTCACCAGGTTGCCCCCCGCCACGTAATAAAAATTCCCCGCCGAGTCCGTCTGCAAATCAAATACGAACGCATGGTAAATCGGCGCCAGCACATTATCGTTGTTGAAGTTCTCGTAAAAATCCGCCTCGCCGTCGCCGTTCAAATCATGCAGGCGCGTGATCTGGTCACGGCCCAGCACATGGACAACTCCGTTCACGATCTTCAAACCAAGCGGTTCATAAAGTCCCGTGGCGAAACGCCGCCAGGTGAGTTTTTGCAACTTGTCATCAATGCCGGACACGACCCACACATCGCCGCTCAGCGTGCTTACCGCCGCGCGACCGTCGGGAAAAAAGTCAAACGCACTCAACCGCATCCAGGAATTCCACGGATTTTTTTCCGGCAAACCCAGCGTATCGAGCACGTACCCGCCGCCAGTTCCCGCCTTGCCGCTGGTCGTAACGGTTTCACTCCAGTTCGCCGGCCCGCCATGACAAAGCGTTTCCGGGTCGATGCCCCCCTTGCGCGCCTTTAATCGCTCCTCAAAAACGCCCAGCTTTTCCTTCGGCCCCGTCCAGATCACGATTTCAAAAGTCGCCGCTGCCTTCATCCTCGGCAGGTGCAGTAAAATCCGCCCGCTGTTTGCCAGCTCCAACCTCGCCTCCGCTGGCGCGCCCACCACCCCGACTGCGGTCGTATTGGTGCCGCTTTCCGCCCACGCAATCTGACCGGCGGCAGTCCCGCCTTTTGCGGTCCCGGAAGACGCGCTGAACGCCATGGACCCGCTCGCATGTGCGTTCTCCAATTCCGCGATCAGCACCGTGAGCGGCGCGTCGACATTTTTCACCGCCAGCGTCCGCGTAAAAACCGGCAGGCCCTCGCTCGCCTCAAATCCCGGCAAATCCAGCACCTCCGCCGAGCCAACCGTATAGCTCAACACGGTCTGTTCGCCATGGCGATAAGCCCCTCGAAACTTCGCCCACTCCCGGAGCAACGGCCCCAATCCACCGGCGCGCGGATCGGTGAAGCCGCCGTTCTGAGCCCAGCCTGGGCCGATCTTGGTCTGAAACTTCACCTCACCCTGCACCGGGATCGGTCCATTGCCGCGCTCATTGCGAATTGACGACTTCGAAAAATCAAGCGCGCCACCCGTCCACCCCACCGCGTAACGCAACGTCTCCGTGTCAAAACAAACATCCGCCGGTGAATCTTTGCCCACCCGGATACTCAGCGCTTTGTTGATGACCTGATCGGTTTTTCCCGGCCCCGCTTTTACGCTGAACGCGATCACCGGGCCGAGATCATACGCGCCCGCCTTGACGGCACATTGATAAGTCGTGAAATCCGCACCGGCGATGCTCACGTTCAGCCCAAACATTATTGCCACCAGCCAGCGTGTCGTCATCATTTGTAGTTCTTTCATTACACCTGGCCGCGCATGGAAGTCCGAACTCGGACGCAGCTCAGATGATGACCGAGAGCATGTGCTTTGGCCGGTTGTCCGTCAAGCAACTGGCCGCACCTCCCCACCGCAAGAAAGGGTTTCATTAGCCAAGAAGTATGATTACGATGGCTGAAGTTATGAGCCAAACTGAATGGGAACAGCGTTATCAATCCGGGGATATGCCTTGGGAAAAGGGCGAAGGTTCGCCGGGGTTGGTGGATTTCCTCGCCGCGCATCCGGAACTGCCCCGCGGCACGGTTTGCGTACCGGGCTGCGGAACCGGTCATGACGTGCGGACGTGGGCACGCGCTGGATTTAGCGTAACCGGATTGGATATCGCGCCCAGCGCAATCCGGTTGGCGCGGGAACGCACTGCTTCTGCCGGGCTGACGGCGCAGTTTCAACAACAAGATTTCCTGTCCGACGCCCCTGCCCAGCCGTTCGATTGGCTCTTCGAACACACGCTGTTTTGCGCGATTGATCCCAAGCAACG
>JAQGOT010000575.1 GCA_028293465.1 Pedosphaera sp.
ATGGGCGGAGCCATAGTGGTTAATGTGGTCAATGGCGGCCTGCACGCCGTCCACCACGCCGACGGTAAGGATGAGGTCGAGGTATTCGGCAGACCAATCTTCTTCGGTGGCGGCTTTCAAGTTGGGAGCGGGTGAGGTTAGGATCGCGCGCGAGGTTTCGTCCAGGCGGAGTTCCACTTTTTTCTCGGTCAAGGTGCGAGCAATGAGCGGCAGGAATTTCGCGGCCACCGCTTTGTCCACCAGCAAGGTTTCGACGGCATTGCAAACGCCGGGGCGCGGGACCTTGGCATTCACGATGATTTCCTCGGCCATTTTGAGATCGGCGTCGGCGTCCACATAGACGTGGCAGACGCCTTTGTAGTGCTTGATGACCGGAACCTTGGAGCACTCAGCGACCGCACGGATCAACCCTTCGCCACCGCGCGGCATGCAAAGGTCCACATATTGGGTGAGCGAGAGCAATTCCTTGATCGCTTCACGGTCGGTGGTGGGCACAACCTGGATGGCCTGCTCCGGAAAAGCGGGGAGAGCCTTTTTTGCGGCGGCGAGCATCACCTGGGCGATGGCCTGGTTGGAATGAATCGCTTCCTTGCCGCCGCGGAGAATGGTGGCGTTGCCGGATTTGAAGCAGAGGCTGGCGGCGTCGGCGGTGACGTTGGGGCGCGATTCGTAAATGATGACCACGACGCCGATGGGGGTGCTGATTTTTTTTAGTTTCAGCCCGTTGGGGCGGACGCGTTCGTCGAGAATTCGGCCGACGGGATCGGGCAGCGCCGCAACTTCACGGAGGCCTTTGGCCATGCCCGTGATGCGTTTCTCGTCCAAGCGGAGCCGGTCGAGCATCGCGGCGGAGAGACCGTTTTGCGCGCCGGCGGTCATGTCCTTGAGGTTGGCTTCCTTGATCGCGGGACCGTGGCGTTCCAAGGCGTCGGCCATGGCTTGGAGACACGCATTTTTCTCGGCGGTGGTGAGTTTGGCCAATTCACGCGAAGCCGCCTTGGATTGCTTCGCCAGTTCCGTCATTTGATCCCGTAAAGTCACAGCGCCAAAATAAGCCAAAATCCAAAAGTTGAAAGGGGGAAAATGGCACATGCCAAATCCGCCATCCAGCCGCTTGAATGCCAGGGATGTTCCCGGTATAAAGCGGGCATGTCAAAAGTTGGAGACGACCGCATCCTGACCATGATCGGGGGGGCGAAATGAGGGAACCCAGCCAATTTCTGCTCTACACCGCGCCGGATGGAGCGGTGAAGGTGGACGCGTTCTTCAAAAGCGAGACGGTCTGGCCGACGCAGAAAGCGCTGGCGGAGTTGTTTGGCGTAAAGCGTCCGGCCATTACGAAGCATCTGGGCAACATCTTTTCCACCGGCGAACTCGTGGAGAATTCAGTATGTTCCATTTTGGAACATACTGCCGGGGACGGGAAAAACTATTCCGCCAAATACTACAACCTCGATGCCATCATCGCCGTCGGCTACCGGGTGAACAGCTACCAGGCCACGCAGTTCCGCATCTGGGCCACCCAGACGCTGCGCGAGTTCATCACCAAAGGCTTCGTGCTGGATGACGAGCGGCTCAAGCAGGGCGAAAAAGTCTTCGGCAAAGACTACTTCGATGAGCTGTTTGAACGAATCCGGGAAATCCGGGCCAGCGAGCGGCGGGTCTATCAGAAGCTTGCGGACATTTACGCGCTCGCGGTGGATTACAGCGCAGACTTTACCGTCAGCGCCAGGATTCGGATTACGTCTCTGACTTCGACCGGGAGATCAAACGCATCGAGAGCAAAAAACCATGAGCTTTCCCCGCTAAGGTGGGAGCGACACCTCGGCCCCAGCCCAAGCGCACAGGATTAAACGGCAACACTGTCGCAGCAAGCAGGGTGCAGGGTTGATGGAATCATCGGTCGGAGCCGCCGGCCGAAGTTCATCGTAAGGCCGGTCGCTGAGACCGCATCAACCGCTGCACCCTGAAATTGCGTTGGGGTCGGAACGGCCTAAAAATGCCAGGTGAATCCGGCGCGCACGCGGTAGTCGGGGACGGTTTGCAGCGCGGTGTTGTCGATGCTGATCGGCAAGTCCACGCCGACGGTGGCGCTCAACTTGTCCTTCCAGGTGGCGGTGATTTGCGGTCCCAGATAGACTGCGGTTACACCGGTATCCTCGGCGGACGCGCCTTGAAAGATATCCTTGGCTTTATTCTCGCCGGAGACGACGGCTTGCACGGCGACGGTGTATTGATGGGTGAGAAGCAGATATGCACCTGGTCCGCCTGACCAGGTCAAGTCGTTGGCGAAGCGGTAATCGAAATCGCCCTTGGTGCGAAGGGCGTATTGAACGTTCGCGATGAGAAACGCGCGTTTCCAGCGGGTGTAGATGCTGGTGCCGACCAGGCCGTCATAGGAACCGGTGCCGAGAGTCAGGTCGTGACCGTGAATGCCGCTGGGCGGAGCCTCGGGGTCGTCGATTTCATTGAATTCCTCCTTGAGCCGATCGGTGCTGCCGGTGGGCAGTTTCAATCCACCGAGCAGACTCCAGCGGAAACTGGTGTCGATCCCGTCATAGTGGTAAGGGACGAAACCGCCGATCAGGGCGATGTCCCCGATTCCGAATTCCGTGCCGCGATCGATGGCGGTGCCTTCGGGCCGTTTAAAGGAGCGGTAAATCAGTGGCACGTTTAATTGCAGGCTGAAGCGATCGTCGAAGTTGTAGCCGGCGAAGACTTGGGAGATGGAACTGTCCAAGTATTGCCCGGTGGGATTGGACACCTTGTGGCCGTCCACCTGGACGGTGCCGAAATGGGAGAATTGCTCGGCAAAACCAGTGAAGAAGCCGGTGCCGATGTCGCCGTGCGCCTGGTTGGCGGAATAGATTGCACATAAATCACACGCCAAGCCGGGAGTGGCCAAAGCGCCCGTCAGGATTACCGAGAGACCGAAAGTTTTCATTCGAATTGGAAATTCACAAACACGCAAACCGCTTGTTTTATCTAGACTGCAAATCAGGATTTAGGAGTCAGACGTTTCAACCGTGCAATAGCGCGCAGTTGTCACCGTCACAAAGAAGGAGGATCAGGCCGCGAGGTCTCGAGGCGGAGGGACCGGGGGAGTTTCGGCGACGAGAGGGGCCGAGAAATTCTGGGCAGGAAGAGAGCGGAATTGGCCGGGCGACCAGAGGGCCAGGACGACAGGGGCGTTGAGGAATTCCAATTGTTTGAGCTCGGTCTGAACGTCGGATTTGCGCTCGGATTGCTTGCCTTGGGCGATCTGTTTGCAGAGCGCGCAGGGATGTTTGCCATCGAAAGTTTTTTCGAAAGCCGCAGAGATGGGCGCGGTGCGGGCGTTGTCGGCGAGCATGGAAGCCCAGGCCACGGTTTGGAGCATCACCCAATGCGTGCCGGTCGCGCCCAACAGGGCGACGATCAACAACAAATGGGCAAAGCGGGCGAACACGAATTGGTTATCGGCCAACCTGAACAGATTGTCAAGCGGCAGAAGATTCGCGGCGCGCAGATCAGTTCTTGTGCAAGCACGCGAGGCGGGGGGCGGGCGTACCCGCGCATCGCTGTGGGTAGGGAGTCCCGCCCCGCATGCGGGGCGGGACTCCGTACCCGGAGACGCGCCGCGGATTGGCTTTCCGTGCCTCCCGTGAGCGAGCTTCTCGTCAATTAGACAGCGCTTTTCTCAGGAAAAGCGCTGGTCGTACAAAATTGATTTGCGTCCTTGGCTCAGGCGGCTTTGGAAAATTTCTTTACCAGAACCTTTGAGTTGCGTCCGCTGAGGTCGTATTTTTCGCGGCGGGCGGGCGGTAGATCATCAGGTGTGCCTTCCGTGAAACCGCCCTTGGATTGAAAGTAGGT
>JAQGOT010000590.1 GCA_028293465.1 Pedosphaera sp.
TGCGTATTCAAGACCGTTTTGTCGCCGAGCCGCTCTTCGCCAAGACCGGGCGAGGCCACCTGAAAAGCGAGGGGGTTGCGACTTTGCAGAAGATCAAAGCCAATCTTCGCCGACGTCCTTCCTAGCAGTCGAAATGACGCAACGTTGGCTGAAGGACTGGCCGTAGGATACGGTGGTGGTCATCAATGCGGGTTTGTGCAAAGAAAAGAACGCCCTGCATAAACCAACGTCCGACGGATACACGACGGCTGAAAAACTCTGGAACGAATCCCGAAAGCGTGAACTGACACTCCGCGCGACGCTTGAGGTCTGCCGCCAATGTCACAAGCTTGCCCCTTTTTGTTTTTACAACGGAAACACCTTTGCGGCGATTGGACGCACGTTGATTCAAGACCTGCTCCGCAAGCTGCCGCCGCTGAAAGCCCATGCTCTCCGCAGCGTGGTCGGCCATTACATCGCCGGAACTGCCGGGGCTGACGAACTCAGCAAGGTGCTCGACGATCTCCCCTGACGTTGCCTGGGCCATAAAGGTTTGGAAATAGCTCGACAGGGTGTTGGGCACCAATTAAAAAGCGTTAATGGATGGACTTGGCAAGCTCGGTCAGTTTACCCTTGTGAGTCAGGAATGGTTTACCATGACCAGCCTGGGGGAGCGCTACAGTGCCATAGCCCCGCAAGCGACGACAGCGTTCGCCGGGCTAAATGCTGATTAAATTTATTGATTATGACGAAAAAGGTTCTTTTTGTGGATGACGAAGGTGATTGGCGTTTTATGTCAGCAGCCTATCTGAAGGAGTTTGGCTACGAAGTTGTAACCGCGAAGAATGGGAGTGAGGCTCTCTCCCTGCCGGCTCAGGAGGCGCTTGATGTCATTATTCTGGACCAGAATTTGGCGGGTGAGAGCGGAGTGGCACTCATACCCGCTTTGAAGGAGAAATATCCCAAGGTGCCGATCATCCTGTTTACGGGGATGGAGCAGGATGAGGCCACCATCCAGAAGATCATCAAGCTGGGAGCAGATCAATACTTGCGGAAAAGAACGATGGAGGAATTGCTCCAGGCGGTGCAAACCGCATCACCAGACTGAGCGGCCAAGCCAGCTTTTCAACCGCGGCGCGGTTTGATAAAGCAACAAGCCGCAAGGCAGATCTTAACAGGGCGGCATCAGCGGCCGAGCATCCCCGGCATTCCGCCGCCGCCGCCGCGTTTCATCATCATCTTCTGGAACTTGCCCATTTTCTTCATCATCTGCTGCATCTGCCCGAACTTGTTGAGCATCGTGTTCAGTTCCGACACGCTGACCCCGCTGCCTTTGGCGATGCGGATGCGGCGCTTGGCGTTGAGAATCTGCGGTTGCTGGCGCTCCTTCAGCGTCATGGCGCAGATCATGCCCTCCATGCGTTTGAATTCCTTTTCCTGCTTGTTGAGGTCCGCCCCTTTCAACATGTCCGAGCCGCCGGGCAGCATCCCGAGAATGCTTTCGAGCGAGCCGAGCTTCTTCATCTGCCGGAACTGCTCCAGGAAATCCTCCAGCGTGAACTGGCCTTTGCGCATCTTCTCCTCCATGCGCTTGGCTTCGTCCTCGTCCACCACTTCCGCGGCGCGTTCCACCAGGCTGACGACGTCGCCCATGCCCAAGATGCGGGAGGCCATGCGCTCGGGATGGAACGGCTCGAAGTCCTCCACTTTTTCGCCGGCGCCCGCCAGTTTGATGGGCTTGCCGGTGACGGCTTTCAAACTCAGGGCCGCGCCGCCACGGGCGTCGCCGTCGAGTTTGGTGAGGATGGAGCCGGTGATGTTGAGCGCTTGGTCAAAATGCGTGGCGACATTGACGGCTTCCTGGCCGGTGGCGGCGTCGAGGACCAGCAGAATTTCCTGCGGCTTGACGAGGTCCCGCAGGCGGACCAATTCCTGAACGAGCGGTTCATCAATCTGCAAACGACCGGCGGTGTCGAAAATGAGGGTGTTGCGATTGTTCTCCCGGGCATATTCCAAGGCACCGCGGGCAATTTTGAGGACATCGGTCTCGCCTTTGCGGACATAAGCGGGAATATCGATCTGTTTGGCGAGCGTTTCCAACTGGTCCATCGCCGCGGGACGATAGACATCGGCGGCGACGAGCAACGGGGTCCGGCCTTGCTTCAGGAGCAGTCGGGCAAGTTTGGCGCTGGAAGTGGTTTTGCCGGAGCCGTGCAGGCCCACCATCATCACGCAGGCCGGGTTGCCGCTCAGGTTGAGCCCGGCATTGGCCGAGCCGAGCAATTCCACGAGTTCGTCATGGATGACCTTGATGATCTGCTGGCCGGGATGAACGCTCTGAATGACCTCCTGCCCAAGGGCTTTGGTTTTGACCCGTTCGATGAAATCGCGGGCGACCTTGAAATTAACGTCGGCCTCGAGCAGGGCCAGGCGGACTTCACGCAGGGAATCCGAGACATTGGCCTCGGAAATCTTCCCGAGCCCGCGCAAGTTCTTAAAGGCATTCTGGAGCTTGTTACTGAGCGAATCGAACATAAAGGTACGTTAGGCCAAAGGCTGCCTGTTGACAAGCGCGGGAGGGTTTGGCTTAATGTGCGACCCGCGTTATGGTACGCGGTTGGTCGGTAGAATACCCAAGTGGCCAACGGGGGCAGACTGTAAATCTGCTGGCTTACGCCTTCACTGGTTCGAATCCAGTTTCTACCA
>JAQGOT010000605.1 GCA_028293465.1 Pedosphaera sp.
TGCAAGCCCAGGTTTTTCCGGCCTTGTTCCGGCGCTTCACACCCGGCCGGAGTGGCGAAGCGGTGATGGAGGAAAGCGAGGCGAGCTGTTTTTATCACCCGCAAAAGAAGGCCGTGCTGCCTTGTGAAGGTTGCGGCCGGTTTCTCTGCGCGCTCTGCGATTGCGAGTTGAACGGCCAGCATCTTTGTCCCTCGTGCCTGGAGGGCGGAAGGAAAAAGAAGAAAATCAAGAGTTTGGAAAACCACCGCATCCTTTATGACCGCGCCGCGTTGGCGTTGGCGGTTTATCCCATGCTCATTTTCTATTTGACCATCGTCACCGCGCCCATTGCCATTTTCCTGGCGATCCGGCATTGGAACACTCCCACGAGCATCATTCATCGCACCAAAATCCGATACGTGATTGCCCTGACGATCGCAACCCTGCAAATAATCGGCTGGGTCGCCATGATTTATTTCATCTTTCACTTTAAGCCTCAACGCAGGTAAACCTTCACCAAATGGCCGCCAAAGTAAAAGAATACCAGCGTCTGCCCGGAAGGGGCTCACGAAGACAGGGGGCGATTTCCGTGACCACCTCCCGCTCGCGTCTCTGGCTCGGGAAGGATCATCTGCTCTGCATTGATTCCGCTTACTATTCTGAAAATTACAAACGATTTTACTTTCGCGACATTCGGGCCTTCGTCCTCCGCAAAACGATCACTGGAATGGTTGTGAACATCGTTCTGGGAGTGATGTGGGCGTTGGCGTTGGGCGTGGTGTTGGCGGTAGGCGAATACGTTTTTATTATTTCGGGAATCCTCAGCGCCTTTTTTGGGGGGATCATGCTGCTCAACACGCTGACGGGGCCGACTTGCGTGTGCCAGGTGAAGACGGCGGTGCAAACCGAGGAATTGCCTTCCTTGAACCGCATCAAGCGGGCGCGGAAAGTGTTGGCCCGGCTGCGACCCTTGATAGCGCAAGCCCAGGAGGAACTCGCGCCGGATCAGACTACCGCACCGATGGCGGAAATGGTGCCGGAGCCAACCGCTGTTGACGCAAGCAACGCAGCGCCCCCCATCATCGGGCAAGGCGCAGGTATAGCCCCGCCGACCGGAGTGTGACATGGGCGAACCAAGCTGAATGATGCAAAGGTTGACCCAACAGCGCTGCTTTAATCATTTCGACCGCGAGGCGGCGGCGCGCTGCCTGGATTGCCATCAGTTCTTCTGCCGTGAATGCGTCACGGACCATGATGATCGGAGCATCTGCGCGGCGTGCCTGGGAAAGCTGGCCAAGCTTCCGTTGACCAAACGCCGGGGATTCGTTGGAATGCTCCGGTTCTCGCAATGCGCCGTGGGTGTCCTGATTCTCTGGTTTTTCTTTTATCTCGTGGGTGAAGGCCTGCTCGCCATCCCCACTTCCTTCCATGAGGGGACGCTGTGGCAGGTCAACCGGCTCGACAAAGAATGAAAGCCAGCGATCGTCGGCAGCGCGGCAAAGGGGGGATCGAACTGGTTGAAGAGGCCATTCATCTCCTGCGCATGGCGCCCGGCGCGGCCATCGCTGGTTATTACCTCGGCAGCCTGCCATTTATTCTGGGGCTGCTCTATTTTTGGGCGGACATGAGCCGCAGCCCGTTCGCGTATCAACACCTGGCCGAAGCATCGTTGGGCCTGGCGTTGCTCTTCCTCTGGATGAAATGGTGGCAAGCCCTCTTCACCAACAATCTCCGGGCACACCTGTCCGGGCAGGCTCCCCCGCCCTTGAGTGTCCGACGCGGTTTCCGGATATTGCTCATTCAAACCGCGCTCCAACCGACCGCTTTCATCATGCTGCCGCTGGCCGTGCTTCCCAGCGCGCTGCCGTTCGGCTGGTTTTATGCCTTTTACCAAAATGTCACCGCTTTGACCGACGGCGAGACCGGCGAAGTCAGCGCCGTGTTTAAACGGTCCTATCAGCAGTCGTTGCTCTGGCCCGGACAGAACCACATCATTCTCGCACTCCTGGTGGGCTTTGGCTTCTGCGTCTTTATCAATCTGGTCAGCGTCTGTTTTGCGCTGCCACAATTAATGAAGATGCTTTTCGGGATCGAATCGGTTTATACGCAAAGTCCGTTCAGCCTTTTAAACACCACCTTCTTCGCCGCAATATTCGGGCTCACCTACCTTTGCGTTGATCCCATCATCAAGACCGTTTACCTGCTGCGCTGTTTCTACGGCGAATCTTTGAAGTCCGGTGAAGATCTGAAGGCGGACCTCCGGCAATATTCCGCTTCCACCAAAGGGATGGCGGCGGGCTTCATCCTGCTGGTGTGTCTGATTTGCGGTGCACCCCTGAAAGCCGCCGAGCCCGCCCCGCTGCCCGAAACACCCGAAACAACAACGACGGCGAGGATTTCCCCGCCCGCGCTGGACCGATCCATCGAGGAGGTGATGCACCGGCCGAAGTACACCTGGCGCATGCCGCGGGAGAAGCTGGCTGAAGCGCCGTCCACCACCGAAGGTCCGGTGGCCAGGTTTTTCACCATGGTTTTCAAGGCCATCAAAAACGGACTCAAGGCCACAATACAATGGCTCGCGGATTTCTTCGAACGCTGGTTCAAGCGGGAAGCGAAGCCGACCGGCGAGAAAACCAGCTTCAATTGGATCGGCACGCTCCAAGGTTTCTTCTTCGTGGTGCTCGCCGTGGTGGTGAGCGCGCTGGCCATCTTCCTGCTCCGCGCCTGGCAGCAACGGCGGAGAAAGGATGAGCCGGTGGCCAGCCAGGCCATTCTGCCCATACCCGATCTCGCCGACGAGAATGTCGGCGCGGAGGAATTGCCGGAAGATGGCTGGATCAAGATGGGGCGCGAGCTGCTTGGGCGCGGCGAGCTGCGGCTGGCCATGCGGGCCTTTTATTTCGCCAGCCTCGCGCACCTATCGGCGCGCAATCTGATCACCATCGCCAAGTTCAAATCGAACCGCGATTACGAACGCGAATTGCGCCGTCGCGGCCACGCGGTGCCGAATCTGCTCTCCCTCTTCGGTGAAAACGTCTCCGTGTTTGACCGCAGTTGGTACGGCATGCACACAGTCGATCCAGACATGGTCAACCAGTTTGCGTCGAACGTGGAAAGGATCAAGGCCGTCTGATGAAGCGGAACCTCTCCCTGGTCCTCCTGCTGGCCTGCACGATCGCGTTTGCGCTGGGCCTGGCGCAGCTTTTCAAGCTGCGCTTTGAGAGCGGGGATGTTTATCCGGCCTATTCCTCACTGCGCACCGACCCGCTCGGCACGAGCGGCTTTTACGAGAGCCTGGAGCAATTGCCTGGCATCTCGGCACGGCGGGACTACAGCGCCGGGGACCAGTTGCCCGAGGGGCGCAATGTTGCTTACCTGCATCTGGCCGGCAAAAGTTCCCAGTGGAAAACTTTCTCGGCGGAAAGCTTTGCGAAAATGGAATCCTTCCTGAAGCAAGGCGGACGCCTCGTGGTCGCTTTCTCGCCGGAGACCTCCAAAGGTTATGAATCCGCCTTCAGCCGGAAGAAAAAGAAAACGGAGGAGAGCAAGGACCCGCCACCCGAGGTGGAGGAACCAGTGAAGCCCAAGCCGGCCAAGAAGCCAAGGAAATCGAATAAACCTGCCGGCGAAGACGAGCTTGCAGTTCCTCAAATCTCCATCAAAGAGCGCTGGGGGGTTGAATCGGTGTTCCAAGGCATGGCGGGGGACAACGGCGAGGCTTATGACTCGATCGAGGTCTTGAACCATGGTGACCCCTCGCTGCCCGATTCCATTTCCTGGCACAGCGGCCTCGTCTTCACCAATTTGGACGCTGCCTGGCGGACCCTTTACACCCGGAAGTCCGGGGCGGTCCTGATTGAGCGCAAATTTGGAAGCGGCTCCCTGGTGTTCTCGACCGATTCCTATTTTCTGAGCAACGAAGCCTTGCGCAAGGACCGCCAGCCCAGCCTGCTGGCGTGGCTCGCGGGTCCATGCCAGCGAATTGTCTTCGACGAAGCCCATCTGGGAGTCGTGGAGAACCCCGGCGTCGCCACCTTGATTCGGAAGTACCGTCTCCAAGGCATGGTCGCCGCTTTGTTGCTCCTGGCCGGGCTCTATATCTGGAAGAACTCGGTGAGCCTCGTCCCCCTCCACGCGGATGAGCCGGTGGAGGCCTATGTGACCGGAAAAGATTCGGCCGCCGGCTTCGTGAATTTGCTCCGCCAGCATGTCCCCGCCAGCCAACTGCTGAACGTCTGCCTGGCGGAATGGAAAAAGTCATCTGGCCGCGGAACTTTCTCGGCGGCCAAATTGGGACGCGTGCAGGCGGTAATCGATGCTGAGAACGCCTTGCCGGCAAAGGAGCGCAACGCGATCAGGGCGTATCAAACCATTTGCCGGGTCCTCAAGGAAGGGTCCGGGTCGCCGGTTTCAAGTTCCGAGTCCAAAGCCAATTAACAAAAATATGAATGCGGATCATCTCAAGGAAGTGCTGACGCAAGCGCGGCAGGAAGTGGCCAAGGTCATCATCGGCCAGCAGGACGTGGTGGAAAAAGCGCTGATTGCCATCTTCACCGGCCAGCACGCGCTGATCGAGGGGGTGCCCGGGGTGGCGAAGACTTTGCTGGTGCGCACCCTGGCGCACGTGCTCGGCTGCGAATTTTCCCGCATTCAGTTCACCCCCGACCTCATGCCCGCCGATATCACCGGCACCAATGTTTTCAACCTGCAACGCAACGAATTCTCGCTGATCAAGGGGCCGGTGTTCACTTCGTTTCTGCTCGCCGACGAAATCAACCGGGCACCGGCCAAGACCCAGTCGGCGCTGTTGCAAGCCATGCAGGAGCGAACGGTCACGATCGACCGCGACACCCACGTGCTCCCGCCCAGCTTCACCGTGTTCGCCACCCAAAACCCGATTGAATACGAGGGAACCTATCCCTTGCCCGAGGCGCAAAAAGACCGGTTCATGTTGAAAATTTCCATGAAGTCACCGGAGCGGGCCGAGGAACTTGCGCTGGCCCAACGGACTTTGGGCAAGGAATCGCCGGAAGCCACGTTGAACAGCGGGGCGGTGCAGGCCGTCATCAAGCCGCATGACCTGCTGGAATTGCGCCAGCAACTCGCCGCCATCGTGATGCGCGAAGAATTGGCCGGCTACCTCGTCGATATCGTCCGCGCGACACGCCAGCACGAGAGCATTCTCGTGGGGGCCGGACCGCGGGCCACGCAATCCTTGATGCTGGCCTGCCGGGCTCATGCTGCCATCGCCGGACGCGACTTTGTGACGCCGGACGACATCAAAACCATGGCCGCTCCCGTGCTGGAGCATCGTGTCATCCTGCGACCCGAGTTTGAAATCGAAGGCTTGGGCATCGCCGAGGTCATTCAACAAATCCTGCAACAGATCGCCGTGCCGAGATGATCGTGCCGCGTTCCAGGTTATTGCTGTGGATCGCTTTGATCGTGCTCCCTTTTTCGATCCTGGGAGCGGTTGAACCCGCGGCGGCGGGCGTTTCCATATCCCTGATCGCGCTGATGATCGGGTTGGCGCTGGTGGATGCGCTGGGCAGCCTCGGGAGCCTGACGGGGATTACGGTGCAACTGCCGGAAGTGGTGCGCATGTCCAAAGACCGTGAGGCGAAAGTTGAATTACGGATTCGCAATGCCGGGCAGAAACAACCCACGTTAAAGTTGGCTTTGGCTCTGCCCCGCGAAATTCATTCGCCGCAGGAGGAGATGGAGGTGTCGCTGCCGAAAGAGAGTGAGTGGTCGCGCCTGGTCTGGGTTTGCCAACCGCGCAAGCGTGGCAATTACCGGGTGCAAAACTCCTACCTCGAAGGCCGTTCGCGCCTGGGTTTTTGGGGGATTCGCAGCAAGGTGCCAACGCCGTCGGAAATCCGCGTTTACCCAAACCTGCTGACGGAACGAAAGAACCTAGCGGCTTTGTTCCTGAACCGCGGGACGTTCGGCCTGCACGCCCAACGGCAAGTCGGCAAGGGAAGGGATTTTGAGAAGCTGCGGGAATACCAGCCCGGTGACGGTTACGATGAGGTCCACTGGAAAGCC
>JAQGOT010000607.1 GCA_028293465.1 Pedosphaera sp.
TTTGGAATTGGGCCGGGGTGACGTCGAGAGCAATCCGGCCGTGTCCATCGCTGGACTTAATGTCGTTTACGGGGATCAGAAAGAGCTGATCTGCTGGTAGTTTCTCGTTTTTGGTTAGAAAGGATGCCGGTTTAAGAATCGCGAATGTCGGGTTAGGGCTCTTTAGCTCCACCAGTAAATCCAAAATTCTCCCTATCACCCGCCGTTCTCGGTTCTCTACTCGTTCGCCGATCAAATCACTCGCGAATTGAAGGCTTCCCTTCTCGCCGGGATTGATCTCCTTGGGGGCGGACTCTCGTTCCGATCGCCAGGATTCGGGGCTTGACGCGTTTGCCGCTGGCTCCGCCGACGGCGGCCATGCCTGGTGATAGTATTGGTAAATCTGTTGTGCCTGGGCTGGGTCGCCCAAAGTTGCTAATGCATGTCTGCCTAATTTTGGCGCGCTCCTCCATCGCTCTGGCGTGACGTTCAAGCATGCCGTATCGCGCCACACAGTCGCCAGTGAAAGCGCCCCCGTTGGCACTGCCCTCCGGTGGCTGCCGATTCCGGCAAATCCGCCCCCGGAGATGATGACATATTTCAGTCCGCCGCTGTACGTATCAATCACCAGGTCACTCACCCAACCCAGCTTCTCCCCCCTGACGCAATACACTTTTTTGCCCATGAGCTCACTCGCGCGGTTGCCGAACTCAACCCGTTTCCCGGCAGGCTGCGCCGGCTGTGGTTCCCTCGCTTCCGCATCGAAATTGCTCTGCGCCGGAGAAACTCTGTGCGCCAGACTGAAAGTCAGGCTCATCACTGCTGCAAGAAAAAGCAAGCCTCTCCCGGAATCCCTCATGGCCTAACCTCCAGTCCTCCAGCTTCAATCTCCATGGGGTCTTCCCCCTAAACCAGTTCCACAATCCCTGTTTCCCGCTCCTTAGATGTTCTGCGCGAACGAGATCAACTCTCGATATTCCTCCAGCACCCTCCGCAAAAACGCGCCCATCGCCGCCACTTGCTTTTCCATGCTCGCCAGTTGCGGCGTCTCGAAAATGATCTCGAAAGGCACTGGATTCATCTGTGCCGGTGCCGCCAGCACTCCTTCGTAATGATCGTAAATGATCCCGTCCTGCGCCGCAAATCCATCGATCAGCGGGTTACGGTTTCGCGGTAGGATCTTGCCCGCCTCTGCCAGCGCGGGTCGCAGTAAATTCTCCGTCAACGTCGCTCCGCGGACGAACCCATAAATCCCGTCGCTCGTGTCATCGGCGTGCAATTGGATGATCCCGTTAAAGCGCATCCTCCTCAATTCGTTTTCCAAAAGCCCCACCTCCGCTTCCGTTGATCCTCTCCAGAACTCCCGGTTCAAATCTCGGCCGCGTCGGGAGCAACGGGTGTTGTCCTCATAACCGGTGGGGTTGCAAACCGGGTAGGCACGAATCACATAATTCTCCGCCAGGCCGGGTTGCTCCGCCAGTTCACGCATGAACCTCACCAAAGCCAGCGCGCCCGCCGGTTCATCACCGTGCAACGCTGCAAAAATCCCAATCCGGATCGGGTCACCGCTGTTCGGCCCGCGCACGACGAAGCGCGGGAGCGTGTAGGCGGCTCCGTCGCTCTCAAAGGCGAGGAAATCCGCTTGCAGTCCACGCACGTCCCGCAGCGGTTCCAGCAGCTCGGGAATGGACCGCCGCCCGTCCCGCAACTGCAAACAGTCCGCAGTCACCTTCAAGCCCGCACCCTTCGTCGCAAGTTTTGCCAAAACCACAAACCTACTGACAGTGATGCGATGCTGATCATTCAATTTCAGCTCGGTTCAACCCGCCCCTTTGTTGATCCCTTCCAACTCCTCCCAGCGGGCAAAAAGCCGGGCCAGCTTCGCCTTCCCCGCCTCGACTTGCGCCAACAATGCTTCGGTTTCCTGCCCGTGTTCCTGATGAAAATTGGGCAGTGCGAACAGTGCTTCAATGCGGGCAATCTCCGCCTCCGCCTCCGTGATCTGCGCTTCCATGCCCTCCAGCTCGCGCGTCTCCTTGAAGCTCAGTTTTCGCGCCTTTGAGTCGCCGGTCGTGGGCTTGGTCTGGGCGCCTGCGGGGGCAGGGGACGCCACCTTTCCGGGCTTGGCCGCTCGGGCTTCCTTGCCCTCGCGCGCTTTCTTTTCCAGGTAATATTCGTAATTGCCCACGCTGTAGCTGATCCGCTCGTCCCCCTCGAAGGAAAGCACGCCGGTGCAAACCCGGTTCAAGAAATAACGATCATGGCTCACCACCACGACGCACCCGGGAAATGACACCAACGCCTCTTCCAGAATCCGCAAGGTCGGCAGGTCCAGATCATTCGTTGGTTCATCCAGCACCAGGAAGTTCCCGCCATTTTTCAAAATCCGCGCCAGCAACAACCGGCTCCGTTCCCCGCCGGAAAGATATTTCACCTGCGTATTGATCCGCTCATCCGTGAACAGGAAGCGCTTCAAATAAGCCCGCAACGACAATTTCCCATCGCCGAAGATCACGAATTCCGTCCCGTCTCCCACCTCCTCAAAAACCGTCCGCTCCTCCCGCAGCAACAACCTGCCTTGATCGATATAATTAAACTTTGTGAGCTGCCCGATTTTCACCGTTCCATCCGTCGGCTGCAAATCACCGATGATCAGCTTGAGCAACGTCGTTTTGCCCAACCCATTCCGCCCGGCCACACCGATCCGCATCCCATTCTCGAATGTGAAGTTGAATCCCTCGAACAACCGCTTGCCGCCCAGTTCCATCCCGGCGTTGCTCAACTCCACCACCCGATTCCCCAATTGCGGGGGTGGGGGAATCACCAGGTCCATCTCCTCATCCGCTTCCGTTGGTCCCTGGTCAGCTACTTCATAATAACGATCCAGCCGGCTCTTCGATTTGGTCGTGCGCGCCTGCGGACCGCGCCGCACCCACTCCAGCTCGCGTTTCAGGAACATCTGCCGTTTGTGTTCCAAGATTTCCTGCGTCGCCTCCCGCTCGGCTTTCGCCACCAGGTAGCGCGTATAATTCCCCGTGTAAGAATAGAAAGTGCCGTTCGCCAGTTCCACAATGCTCGAGGTGATCCGATCCAGAAAATACCGGTCATGCGTCACCAGCAGGAACGCCCCGGGAAATTCCTTCAGGAAATCTCCCACCCATTCAATCGATTCCGGATCCAGATGATTCGTCGGTTCGTCCAGGATCAACAGGTCCGGTCGCGAAATGATCGCCCGGCACATCGCCACCCGCCGTTTCTCACCGCCCGAAAGCGCGTCAATCCGCCGCTCCCCATCCGGCACGTTCAGGTGCGACATCGCCGTCTTGATCCGATGCTCCAACCCCCAGCCATCCAGCACTTGGATTCGCTCCTCCAGTTGATCGTGCCGTTTGGAATGCGCGGGCAACGTCTCAAACTCATGGATCAAATCCAACACATGCTGCGCCCCC